>CAMPIQ010000183.1 GCA_946886475.1 uncultured Chitinophagales bacterium
TCATACCCCATTGATAAAGCTATAACAGGTGTTGCACTCATTTTCGCAAAAATGAATAGGGAATTAAAAAATAATTTAAATAATTTAAAAATGAAAAAATTAAGTTTAGTAATGGTAGCAATGGCAATGATCTTTACATCATGTGAGAAAGTGACAGGAGAAGGACCCATTGTAACACAAACGAGAAATGTGCAGGATTTTACCGGAGTTGACCTCAGGTCATCTGCAAATGTTTACTTTAAACAGGATCCAAATTTTAAGGTAGAAGTTAGTGCTCAGCAAAATGTGCTGGATGTGTTGGAAGTATATGTTTCCAATAACAGGCTGGTTGTCAGGTTCAAAAATGATGTAAGGGTTAAATCTCACGAGCCTGTCAGCGTTATTGTTCATGCTCCGTCAGTTAGTACATTCAGAGTAAGCGGTTCCGGAATGATCCAGACAACCAGCACCATTCAAACTCCTTTACTGAATATGGATATCAGCGGATCAGGGGATATTAAAATCACCGAACTGCTTGCAGCTAATGTTGATGCCAATATAAGTGGTTCGGGAAGCATTAATGTAGATGCAGGAACTGCCCAGGAACTTGATCTCAAAATAAGCGGTAGCGGCAGGCATAACTTCAGCAATCTTCAGTCAACATCGGCAACTACCAATACAAGCGGGTCGGGGGATATCAGATTACACGCGACTCAGCAACTCCAAATAAAAATATCAGGAAGTGGTTCCGTTTACTATAAAGGCACACCCGTTATTTCAACAAATATTTCAGGGTCAGGGAAAGTCCGGCCTATTTAAATAAATACTTTTTCAGGAAACCTGCAGAACAAACTCTGCAGGTTTTTTACTTTAAATCCACTATATCTCCTTGTTTATTTTTCTTTTTTACTACTGAACTGGACAATTATTTCTACACAAAAGACCTTCCACGGATAAAATAGCTTTGAAATATAATGCGGATTTCCACTGGCATGCTTTATGTCTTATTGTAATCATTGTTAACTTAAAACTGAATATATGTTACGTTGGACAGTTATTTTCTTAATAGTAGCCATTATCGCAGCCATATTTGGTTTCGGTGGAGTGGCAGCCGGTGCCGCAGGAATTGCTAAGATATTATTCTTCATATTCCTGGTGCTTTTTGTACTAAGCTTATTGTTTGGAAGAAGAAGCACGGATGTTTAAACCGTGTGAATACCATGATATTTTGTGACAATTAGCAGGTAGTACTACTATTGTCTGTTTAAGACAAACAATGGATATTGTGCTTATTATTCACAAGCAAATATTACGTTTTGGTAATGTAAACCTCCTGTTTCTACAGGAGGTTTCTTTTTATAAAATTGCACGGCTGTATAGCAGCAATCAATATTCAATCAGGTTGAATAAGTTACTTCAACCACTATATAAGAAACGATCCATGCCTGCCGGCAAACAGGGATCGTCTCTTATCGGATATTCAAATGAAACATTTCTTCTTTATTCGATATTCCTCACTATTCCTTTATCCATTCCTCTGCAAAAGCCACGGCCGGTTCTATAACTTCTTTTCCGGCACGGTATATCTGTTTCCAGTCGTACGGTTTTGCTTCGTAAGTTTTGTTCACAAATTTCTTTTTGTCACCCACCGTTTTAAGTTCCGCATTAAAGTCAACGGTTTTTGCCAGGCTGATAAATTTCTTTAATCTTTCCTTTATGAGCTGACTGTGGTTGGCAGGATATTCTTTTTCCCATGCCGATAGCCTGTCCTTATAGCTTTTCATCCTGTATTCCTGTTCATTGATCTCATATTGATAGTATGCTTCAATGTTTTCGCTGTTGGGATCCTTGTAATCTTTCAGTGTCGTTTTCAGCATTTCCACCACAGGCTCCAGTGTTTTTGCCATTTCAGGAAATTCTTTGATGGTTTTGTTTGATTCGGCCAGGGACTTTTCCACTTCTGCTATTTTTTCTTTACGGACCTCCTCCTTGTTAGGAATCTTTTGTTCCGGTTCCTGTGGCCTGGCGCTTTCTCTCAACTTTGAATATTCTTTTTTAAACAACTCACTGTTTACATATTGTTTGGTATAGATCATCAGGTCCCTGGCTACGGCAGCTCTGTTGCCGGCCAGTATATTTTTTGCTTTTTCAGCTCCATAATAATTAAAGTATCCATTGAGGAAGCTGGTTTGGATGTTTTCATCTCCTTTTATTTTAGTGATACCCAGTTGTTGCCAAATATCGCCGTACAGTTTTTTGGCCCTGAAAGCAGAAAATACGGAAAATGCTATGGCAAGAATTATAACGGCTCCCAATAAACGCAATTGGTTCCGTGCAATGGTTATGAAATCTTTTTGCATGTTTGATTTTTGGCCAAAGGTGCTTTGACGGCAGTCAGGATTCAATACTGTCCTGCTTTATTTGAGGAAAATGATGTACGAATTGAAAGAGGGGGGGTAAGAGAAAGGGGAGAAGGAATAAGTAGCGGGCTTGCATCACCCGCTACTTATTCATGACCGTCAGATTTTTTTCACGCAACGCATTTTATAGACTTTCTCTGAGCATGATCTTTTTTGGGTTTGTTGGTTTCCTGACTGCTTATCATCCTTACTCAAATTAAATGGAATGCCTACGGATAAGCTCCATGAAGAAGTTGCAGACCTGAAACTATTGATGGCCGGCTTTCCATTATTTTCTGTTTGAATAACTCCCTTGTCCCCGGCGCCTATGCTCTTCGCATATTGAAGACTAACAGTCATGATCCTGGTCTTTCCTTTTCCAAATTCAAAGCCAAGGGCCGGTACCATTGCAAATCCTGAATGATCGGCTGTGTATTTATACTGGTTATTGTTCTTAATAATATTTTCCTGTATGGATGGTATATAGGCAATGCCCATTGAGGGCTGGATGCTTAGGGTTGTTGCCTGTTTTGATCTTTGTGGGGCAGGTTTTTTTGATCCGCATGATGATTTATATTGATAAGCGCCACATGATTTTTTGGAAACCTGAACCGTTGGTTTTTTATTGACATGTCCCTGACCAATCTTTAAAGGTTTAAAGCTGTACTGGTAACCTGCTTCCAGTTTCCAGGGAATAGAACCCACTGATGATTTTGCTGTTTTCCATGCCGATGCGGGGTCGGTAAATTCCAGTTGAACGGAGACAGGAGCCGTTCCAATACCAAGGTAAGGTCCATGTCCTCCTTTCAAGCGATAATCAGCCCTGACTGATACCTTGAAATTTGTTTTGGCGTTAAATGCTGTGAACTGGTTATAATCATTTTGTACAATATTGGTATGAGCCCTGTCGAAACCTATTTGGGGTAGTAAACTGAACTGGGCATGAGCAGTTGATGCAATGATCAATAACAACATTGCTGTGAGTGCAGTTGATTTCATATAAGTAGTTTTAAGGTTTATATTAAGTTAATCCAATCATCAACCGGCAGGAAATAAAATACAGGGATGGCAAGCAGTTAGCCCAACATGCTTTCCACTATCCTGATCAGTGGAATCAAGGGAGCACATCATTAGATGTGTCCATTTTATTTAAACTCATGTTGCAGAAATTGCACAATGGGGGAATTTGAAATGGCTTGTTAATACCTGGTTTGGGTTGGCACAGTTGTAGCTTAGTAATAACTACTTACATATGTTTTTATAAAGAAGGTAAGCAACCAGGTGGAAAGGTTTTTTGTGGTGGTGATTTACTAAGCGTTGCTTACCTTATTTTTTCTCTGTTATACTTCTTTGATCTCTAATTTTAACAGCAAGGATCTGGTAAATAAAAGCATTGCTGTTATGTACCCGTACGTATAATCTAAACTTCCTGGTTTATAAATCCCAAATAATTCTTGCAACAGGGACAATACAATTCAATAGCATCGGTAAGGAATAAATATTCCTGATCAATTTCAGAACCTTTTCCTTTCCAGGAACAATCCGGACAGTCAATATCTTCTTTATTCAGTATTTCAGGTGAGTATACGTTATGCATGGCAACTTGGATGTTGCCAAATTTCAAATTGTATTTTGAACCTTCCAATACCTGAAAGCAGGTATTTTTTCATTTTGATGATAACATTATTTTTCTTCAACCTAATATTGATCTGTAATAATAGTGACGTCCGGATAAGAAGTGTGGAAGTTGTATTTATTGGTATTTATATTCTAATCTCCTTCCTTTTTTAGCTATCCTGCTACGTTTATTATTTGTTGCCGGGTGTGAAAAATCATTTTAGGCAGATTTTCATTTAAACACAAATTACAATAGTGTCAGTTGGGCTGACTAATTAACAGCTTGGTATATCATATGGTCATGTCCATGGTTTGCAACGGTTTATGTATGCTGCGTATATTTTCATGGGATGAAAAGCTATGATTTAGAAAATTCACCTGTTAGCTTTGCCATGTTCATACGAATGAAGAACACCAAATCTTTCCGGACTTTGAAAAGCCTGTTGTCCGTCCCCCGGAAGACCTGCGTATGAAATCTCTTCCAATACCTATTGAATAATTTCCCAATCATCCATTGATAGCCTAATCCATGTCTAAGGGTCGGCATTGTTTCACCAAACACGAAAACAATGTTGAAAAAAAACTTAGTTAGAGCAGGTTTCCTGAGCCAGGGTTTATTGCTTTTTATGCCTGATGCAGGCAGTATCATAAGCTATAAACAATCCAACCAGGAAACTTATTATGAATCCGGTTATCTCAGGCGAAGCTCGGTCGATACACTGATCGTGCATCCTTCTGATTCCTTAGGTTATTCCTTCACAAGGGAATTAACTGAAGAGGAACTGGCCGCCGGTCCGCAGATCCACATGAATAAGAATGTTACCAGGTTTGCAAAGAATTTCATGAAAAAAGAAAATGAGTTCCTGGTAAAAATGGAAAAACGAAGTGAAGCTCATTTTCACTTTATTGATTCTGTATTTACCTATTATGGATTGCCTGTTGAATTAAAATACCTGGCAATCGTTGAGTCGCAACTGAATCCACGAGCTGTTTCGAGGGTAGGCGCAAAAGGAATGTGGCAGTTTATGCCGGTAACAGCAAGAGAGCTTGGTTTGAAAGTAACTGCTAAATATGATGAAAGACTCAATGCTAAAAAAAGCACAGTTGCCGCGGCGAAATATTTGAAGATCCTGTACAGGCAATTTGACGACTGGTTATTGGCACTTGCTGCATATAACAGCGGACCGGGTACAGTTTACAAGGCTATAAAGAAATCCGGAAGCCGGAACTTCTGGACCATGCAATACCATTTGCCGGAAGAAACCAGGGGGCATGTAAAGAGATTCATAGGCGTGCATTATTATTTCGAAGGCACCGGAAGCATTACCACCCAGACCAAAAATGAATCTATCGCATATAAAAAAGCAATGGATAAGTATAAAATGGCCCTGCGCGAACAAATGGTACCGGATAGTGTTGAAATGGTAGTAGTAAAATAAGGCTCTCAGGCTAAAGGCCGGATTGCCTGATACTTCAATAAAAAATTTTCTCTCTTATTAGTTATACAACCGTCCCTTTCCAGGGACGGTTTTTTCATATGTCAGCGTAAAAATTTGCTGTGAACATATTGAATCATTTCCCAGCGAATGATTTTTGATAATCATTAAATGGTTGGAGTGCGTACATCCTAACATATACCCAGGTTGAAACCATGGGCTACGATCTCATACATCAGGATGAATAATAAATGCTGTCAATCCGGGGATTTCATTATGATAAATCATAAATGAATTTTTCCAATGGTAATATAATGGTTCGTGTATTCACCATAGCCCACGGTTTCA
>CAMPIQ010000184.1 GCA_946886475.1 uncultured Chitinophagales bacterium
TATTTCCGGTACCATCCGCAGGGACGGATCTTCCAGATTTGGTCCCGATAAACGATGGTGAATCTTCCCGTCAGGCGCAGCCGCATGGCTGATTTCAGAAGAAGATTTTTTAAAGGGTGGAAAGATAGAAGACATAGTATCTTATTTAAAACTGAGAGTCTCTCATGGTTTGGCAGGTTCTCAAAATCTTGGAAACTACGACTGGAGGACCAGGGTAGGATCTTCAAGGTATAATGGAATGCCTGGCATAGCGCCAAATTCCATTGGTAATCCTGAATTGCGTTGGGAGCAAACGCTCATGACAGATGTGGGATTGGATTTTGGGTTCTGGAATGACCGCATCAGAGGTTCGTTTGGTTTTTTCCAAAAAAATTCCAAAGATCTGATCTATTCCAAACCCGTTGCTCCAAGCAGTGCCTTCTCAACCATCACTTCCAACATCGCGTCCACGGAAACAAAGGGACTTGAATTTGAAATAAAGGTGGATGTTTTAAAGACCCGCGATCTTACAGTGACCCTTGATTTTAATGCTGGTAAGAACAAAACCAAACTAACAAAGATCAATGGTGTGGACAGTGTATTGTACTTCCCCAATAGCTATGCGCCTTATATGAAAGCTCTCGAGGGTCAATATATAGACCAGTGGTGGGGATACCAGGCTGCCAATCGCCTGTTTGTGACGCAGGAAGAATTAATTGCATTGGGCACACGCACCGCTTCAGGCGGCGTGCAGCCTTATCGTACAGTTTATGGAGACCTAAGCAAGGGAGATTTAATTCTTTTGGACAGAAATATGGATGGCGTGGTAAATGCGAATGATAAAACTTTATTGGGAAGCGCTAATCCGAAATTCTTTGGAGGTTTTGGTGCCACCCTGTATTTTAAAAATTTGATGGTCAATGCCACATTTACATATTCCTATGGAAATAAGAGGCTTTGGCAAATGCCCATGAGTGATTTAGGATATATGGGTAATTATAACCAGAGCAATTTAATAGGAGGTAAAAGCGCTACTTTACTTTCTCCATATGAGGCAACCATGCCCAGAATGACCCAATATGGATTTGGAGGCAATGGAGACTTTTCAGATTTCTGGCTTTATGATGCATCGTATGTGAGATTGAGCGCATTGAACTTAAGCTACAGGCTCAATGAAAAGCATTTCCGGAATATGCTGATCCAGGGAGTGGATATTACTTTCCAGGCATCCAATCTTTTTACGCTTACTTCTTATCCGGGCTTTGATCCTCAGGGTAATTGGGGTTCATCAAGTATCGGATCCGGAATGGGAATCGATTACAGCTACTACCCGGCAGCTAAGAACTTTAACCTTGGTTTTAAATTCACATTTAAATAAAATATTGCAATGAAAAGCATATATATAATATTAATTGGTGCTATCGTTTTCAGCTCCTGTAAAAAATTCCTGGATGAAGAACCTTTGCATTCCCTGATAGACGCCAACGCCATTACCAATTATGAAAAGGCACAGGCAGCTGTAGGTGGAATATATGCCACTTTTCAAAACGACGCCTGGGGTGGCGCACTTTATTTGTCAATGGGCACCAAATCGGGATTTATAGATTGGACAGGATTGCGGGACTATGAACTCTCCTATACCGAATCGAATAATTCCACTAATGCTGTCTCTACCTGGGCTCAGTTTTATAAAAGCCTGAATGCTGCCAATTTTGCCATACAGGGGATTTCAGAGCTTTCAGATGCCTCCTTTCCTAATGAAGCGGCGAAAACAAAACTGATTGCTGAAGCAAAATGTTTGCGTGCCTGGATCAATGCCAATTTACTATGGAACTTTGGTCATTGGTGGGCAGAAGATAATGATGAATATGGTTTAATATACCGCGAAGAAGTTTCGGATATTACGAATATCGAAAAGCCCCGGATTTCTGTGGGTGAAAGTTATCAGAAAATTTATGAGGACCTTGATTTTGCAATTGCTTCCCTGGCGGATTTTAACTCCAGCCGGTATGTATCAAAACAATTTGCAAAAGTGTTGAAAGCCCAATTATTACTGAGGAGAGCAGGGATGAATAATAACGCATCTGAACTTCAATCTGCTCTGACTTTAGTAAATGATGTGCTTTCAAGTCTGCCGGCATCTTTACATATAGAAGCAGACCTTGCTAATGTATATGCCCAGGCATGGGATGCTGATGAATGTCTTTTTGCAAAATACCTGGAAGATGATGGTTCCAGAACTTCCAAGGGTGGATATTGGTATACCTATGGAATGATCTATCAGGGAAATAAACTTCCTCTTCCTCCCGGAGGAACCTTAACTGCGGGGCTTGAATATGGCGTGGATTGGTTTAAGGCCGATCCAAGGTGGCCAATCGTTACCGGTGAAGTAAGATCACCTGAAACCTGGGATGCAAGTATGAATTATACTTTTTCAAAGCTTGCAAGACTGGGAAGCTATGCCGGCAGACAGCAGAACGAAGAAAAATATGCGGCATATTATTTCAGGATACCTCAATTGTACATAATGAAGGCAGAGTTACTTGCCAGAACAGGAGCTCCTGTTTCCCAGGCCATAGCTCCCATCAACGAAATGCGTTCCATGAGAACCAATCCTGTTCTTCCTTCAATTAATCCCTCAACAAATGAAGCGCTCATGAATGATATTTTCAAGGAATATTTTTTTGAGACCTGCTTCGAAAATGGAACTGAATTATTTACTTCACTGAGGTTTAAAAATAATGGTCAACCCTGGATTGTAGCAATCAAAGGTGGATTGCCTTTAGTAATGAATAAGATCTGCTGGCCTATTCCGGAAAATGAAATTCTGAATAATCCCCAGGTCAAGCAAAACCCTGATTTAAAATAATATCAAATTAATAGTAATGAAATACTTTTCTATAATTGTGCTTATACTGCAAGTTGCCATAATTACTTCCTGCACGAAGCAACATAAAGATGTGCTGATTGATTATCCTAATGATATCACTTTTAATGAATTGACACTGGACCGTTTTAGTTATGAAATTCCTGACCAGCCCTTTGAGGCTAAGGGGCAGGAATCCGGATCCATTACAATGAATGTAAAAAAATATTCCGGTGGAAATTATGGAGGTTTTGCCATTTCAAATATGAACTGGAGATCCTATCCCTGGAATCTAAGTCCTGATTTTGGACCATCATCACTGCCACAGGATCAAATCCAAAGAGCAATTGATTCCTGTATTTTTAGCGTTTATACCGAAAAACCCAATAAGACTGAGAATTATTTGGTTGGTCATGCTGTTGGTGATGATGCTTTTATTTCACTCGGTAAACCTGCTGTGGTTGAACATATATTGGTAGCTAATACTACTTATAATTTTTTATTGACCAGTTATGGCTCAACCTATTCAGGTACGCTGAACCAGCAGACACAGGCATATTCCCTCACAGGAAACAAAGTTAAAAATATACAGATCCCAAATCCTTCTACTGCATATTATGGCAGGTGGTACCTTCCTGGCCCTGATGGCAATAATCTTATCAGGCTCGCGGGTACAGAAGTGTTGGCAAAGAGAGAAGCCGGCCATACCGCAGCTGAGACAGCCCGGTTAAATGGAAATACGGAGGCTGAAGCAAGCGCTGACTCTTCAGCTGCTGCCAATAACACCCACCATGGCTATGTGAAACTCATCATAGAAGGGTATCACAAGGGTGGCTCCACCGGAACAGTTGATTTTTATCTGGCTGTACGTCCCAATGTAGATCCGCTTCACCCGGATTGGAATTTTGTAATGAATGATTGGAATCCTGTGGATCTGAAATCTTTGGGCCAGGTGGATAAACTTGTTTTTAAGATGGAATCTTCCTATAAAGATTCAAACGGGGACATGCTGGTTCCAGCTTATTTCTGTGTGGACGGCATACGATTAAAATAATGGCCTTTGATTTTTAGAAAGTAAAAATCAAGGTGATTGATAAAAGGAAAAAATTGCTTTCGCCATTTGCTGTTTCTTTTTGGGCTGCTATTGTTTGCGAAGAAAACTGAACGGAACAGCAGTATTAGAAAATTTCGCTTTAACGTTCCTGTCACAAAAGGCAGTGGTAATATCAGTCATGCTTTTGCCTTCTTGTAGATACAGGTGGTGAAACTGCATACAAAAATGCGCGGTTCCTGAATGGGAAAAATCAACTGATCCATGTGTAAACAGGTTTGGAAATAATTGTATGCAGAATAGAATAATTTTTCCGGGGCCATTATAAGATTTAATCAAAACATTAATCAAAAATCATTTGCAATGAAAAAAATGAGTATAGTTCTTTCACTGTTATTCTTCATTGCCTGTGTCAGTTCAAATACACAAACCAACTCCGGGCAGAATTTTAATTACAGCGGATCTAATTGGTCTAAATATGAAGGACACAGGATGACAATAGTTGTGTTGGATACAAGTGTTGGCGGAACAAGACTGATTGCTGAACAAATAATCAGGGATGGAAAATTCAACGTATCTGCTAATATAAAATATCCGCAGAATGCGTTTTTTGGATTGTACAATCCTAAGGGAGATTTTGTATTTAAAAAGGAATTTATCCTGGAGCCGGAGAAACTAAGAATTGACCTTGATAGTGAAACAAACGATATCATTCTTACAGGAGGCAAATACAATCCGCTTTTTATTAAAATTGAAAAAAATCCTGAGTATCTGGCTTTGGTAAAGGCATTTGATGATTTTGCCTCCACAATGAAACCTGAAGATTTTAAAACTGATACCGCGAAAAGGAAAAGATACATGGACTTAAACAGGGCAGCCTATACTTATAAAGTGGAATCATACAATGATATAAGATTTAACAACCCTGATCCCTATGCGAGATTGTTAGCCATGTATCATTCCGGCAGGTCAAATAAATTTGAAGAGCAACTGGCTGAATTGGAAAAAGAACTGGGAAGCCTTCCTGAAATTGTTTATCTGCGCTACAGTACACAGGCTGCACGGGAAAGGCAGAGAAATTCGGGAACAGTAAAACCGGGCGCCATTATCAAAGATTTTAATTCAACAAGTTTTGACGGGAAACCTTTCCACCTGGCTAATACATTAAAAGAAAACAAATACACTCTGGTAGAATTTTGGGCAAGCTGGTGCGGACCATGCAGAGCTGAGATCCCACACATGAAAAAAGCCTATCAAAAATTTAAGAACAAAGGTTTTGAAATAGTGTCATTCACACTTGATCATGAAAGAGATCGTTGGACAAAAGCCACGATGGAAGAGAAGCTGCCCTGGATCAATGTGGGTGATCTGCTTGCCTATAAAAGTTCCGTTGTGAAAATGTTTGGGATTAGCGGGATCCCTGCCAATTTTCTGGTAGATCCTTCCGGTAAAATCATTGCCATGAACTTAAGACAGGAAAAGCTGGATGAAAAATTAGCCGATCTATTAGAGTTGTAGATACCGGAATTTGGAAATATTTAAAGCGACTCAAAATTGTAAACTAGAAATAAAACTGACAAATGAAAAAATTATTGTTTTTACTGGTTGTTTGTTCATTTTGCATTTCGGCTGTAAATGCACAAAACTTCAACTTAAAGGGTC
>CAMPIQ010000185.1 GCA_946886475.1 uncultured Chitinophagales bacterium
GAATGGAAATTATTAGAGCTATTTAAGAGTAATTATTTAAAATATTTATGTGAAACACTTGCATTTTTAAGTAAAAACTCTGATTTTAGCACAAGAAATCCTTTACCTATTGAAGATGTGTGCCCAGGGTCTGCCCAATTTACCTCTGTACATCTCCTCTTTAAGTATTGGTTTTTCTAAGATTTTAGGTATCCAATATCATTTGTAAGACTAACTGTATCCGCTATGAAACAAATTTTACGAATCCTGTTCGTGGTATTTCTTGTGAATACTTCACAGTTGAACGCCCAATGCATTGCAGGTTATACTCAGGCTACCCTAAACTGGGATCAGCTGGATTATTATTATAATAGCGGTTCTAATGTTCAGCCTTATGGCTATAGTGGCGGTAATTATATTTCTAACGCCATGGAGCAAACGCAAAAGTTTGCTATTGGGAAAAACAATATAACATTTGCTACTTCTAATACAGGAATGGTTCTGGGAGAAAACAGTAATCATGATGGCGACATTGCAGGATATACTGGCGATGATGTACAATTCACTTCATCTTCAAATGGTCAGACTATTACGATGACCTTTAATTCAGACGTACTTAATACCTTATTTACACTTTATGATATTGATGGCTCCCAAAGAATAGATGTAGATGCATATAACGCTGCCAATGTCAAACAAAGTGTAACAATAACGGTACAGGGTTCTACCATTTTAACTCCAACTAATGGTACGAATGCACTTGTTACAGCAACAAGCACAACTTTTTCCAGTCCTGATAACAGGGGCACAGCTACAATTTCTATTCCCACCCAGATCAACAGGGTTGTGATTACATTTACTACCATAGGAAGTGATGCTACAATCTGGCTATCGGATATATATGCTTGTGTTAATGGCAGCTTCCCAAATAATTACCAGCAAACCGGAAACAACCAACCTTTACAGGGACCTTTTGTAAATCAGCCGGATTATTTTCTGGTAACTCCTGATAATAATTCCGTTTATATGGTTGATCCTGCAACAGGTAATGCCACACTGGTGTTTACTGATGCTTCAAAAACTTATGTAAACTCCTTTGCTTACGATCCTTATCGCCGGTACCTCTATTATATATCAGAAAATAGTACAGTAAATGGTAGTAACAGAGAACTTAAGCGTTATGATTTTAACACAGCGACCATAACAACCCTTGTTGCTGATATTACAGCAACACTAGGCATCCCTACAATGGGTTCAGGTGTGGAATCTGCAGGGGCATGTTTTTATGATGATGCTATTTACCTTGGTATAGAAGGCGGAAGATTTTCGTCGGGTTCAGGAACAAGGCCTCGCGAAACAATTATCTGGCGTATAGACCTGGATGCCAGTTTCAATCCAACAACAGCATACCAGGTTTTTGCAACAGAAGCTTATCAATATGGTACAAATACTTCCTTGCACGATTTCGGTGATTTTATTATCAGGGATGGGATATTATATGATTTCAATACTGCCAGGAATAGTTCGAGCTATGTACAAAGTAAATACCACCATTTCAATTTAACTTCAGGGTCACATCAAGCCTATAACAATCCAACATCTTCTATTTGGAATGGACAGGCCGCGATGACCTGGGATGGAACATTATATTATTTTAAGAATGGAAGTAGTGGTACCGGTTATGTAGGAATCTATAATGAAGATGGAACAAATGGTACTGATGTTGGAATAACTGTAATTGATGGAACAGGTGCCTGGCCTGGTGGTAATGGAGATGCTTCTGAAAATTTCAGACCCGCTGTTGACTTTGGCGATGCGCCTTCATCTTATGATCCAAATGCTGCAAGTCCGGCAGCACATGCTGTTGGTACATTAGTAAAATTGGGGTCAAACTATGATTTGGAATATGTTTCCAGGGGCCAGGCGGTTCTTGCAAATTCTGATAATCATGATGATGCAATACCTTCTGCAGAGATTTTTAACCCAGATTATAATTCCTACCTGTTAGAGGCAACAGTTTTTAATAATTCAGGTAGTGACGCAACCGTTTGTGCATGGCTTGATTACGATGGTGATGGTCAATATGAATCATCAGAAGGCATTAGCGTTACAGTGGGAAGCAGTGCATCTCCCCAGTCTGTCTGGCTTTACTGGCCGCTTATTTATTCAAGTTTGGCCCAGGGTACATATACTTATCTGAGGATAAGGGTAACATCAACTTCAAATGGTATGACCACAGACCACCCGACAGGATATTTTCCTGATGGCGAAGTTGAAGATTTCAGGGTCCCTGTAAATTCTTATCCTCTTAGCACACAGGCTTTTGATTTTGATGCTAAGCTTACTCCCGTTAAATCAGTTAAACTAAACTGGAGATTAATGGATGAATCTCAGATTGCATATTACGTTATTGAAAGAAATACTGACATAAACCGCAATAATTGGGAGTTGGTTCATGCTGAAGCTTCTACAAATACAAACGGGATGGTGAATTATGAAGCAACTGATCTTAACACTTTGTCAGGTACATCATTTTACCGACTCAAAACTATTGGAAGAGACGGAAAAATGAAGATCAGCCAGGTGAAAAAAATTGAAAACCGCGCAAGCCAGTTGAGTGTTTCCATTGCTCCAAATCCTGCAAAATCACATACAGTTATTTATATTCATTCTAATGCAGTTTCCAATCAGGAGGCAACTGTGGAAATTTTGAATACGACCGGCGCATTAGTTCATAAGGAAAAAATAAAACTTGTTAACGGGAATAATAGCGTTGAGGTACGGACTAATTCGAAAATGCCGGGCGGGTACTATATTGTTAGAATTAGTTGTGAAAATAAAATATTGACAAAATCGTTGATCATATCCAAATAGAAGTAAGATTAAAAAATGCTTGAATAATTATTTGAATCATTACCAAATTCCAATTGCCAAAATGAAAAGACCATTACAACTGTTTACCGGCCTAGCTGCCTGTCTTATGATCGCTTTGCTTTTCTTTAATCAAAGCAGCTTTATTTATTCGAATAACAAATTTTCTAAAGTTCAGCCAATTGATGAAGGTGAAATAAGATTTTCCGGTGCTGATAAACAACTGGCGGCATGGTTCAAGGCCAGGGCGTATCCTGATCCTTATTATCTAAATGATAAATTTCTGAATGCCTGGCAACAGGCGCAGGATATCCGTAACCGGCAAATGATGAAAGAGCAGGATGTGAATTCTGCTATGTGGAATAATATAGGCCCGGATATTGGAATCGGAGGTCGTATCCTTTGTATAGCCATTGATCCCACCGATGGACAAAATTTATTTGCAGGAAGTGCCAGCGGAGGTATCTGGAAGTCTACAAATGCCGGGTCCAGCTGGTCCGCAATAACCACCAACTTACCAGTGCTTGGTGTTTCTTCAATTATTATCCATCCAACTGATCCTGATATTATTTATGCAGGGACCGGGGAAGTATACCGGGTTGATTCAACCAGTGGTACACCAAATCCGGGCAGTACCGGATTCAATGTATGGAAAACAAGAGGTACTTATGGCATAGGGATCATCAAAAGTACCGATGGCGGTGCTACATGGTCACAGGTAATGACAAAAAGTACCAGTCAATTGTTTGGCGTATCTCAATTAAGGTTTGATCCTTCAAATAGTAATACAGTTTATGCCTGTGCATCTGATGGTCTGTACCGTTCAACGGATGCAGGTGCCAACTGGAACAGGATATTTGAGATAACCATGTGTACTGACGTAGTAGTTAATGGATCCAGCATTATGTTAGGTGCAGGTAATCTGGGTAACACGTTAAAGGGCATATGGAAAAGTACCGATGGAGGAACAAGCTTCACTAAAGTAACGGGTTCTCCATTACCAACTTCAATTAAAGGTTTCATCAAATTTGGATGGCTCCCTTCAGCACCAAATACAGTTGTTGCCAGTATTGCGCGTGGAAACGCTGCTGGAAATGAATTATTCAGGACTACAAACTTTGGTAGCTCCTGGACTGAATTAAGCGGAACTTCGCATAGCCAATGGCAATATTGGTTTGCCAATGCTGTTGCTATCAATCCTTTCAATACAAGTAAGATAGTGCATGCTGGTGTTAATGTTTACCAGCACAATCTATCCGGTGGAGCTAATACCACCTTTAGTTCAGCTATTCATGATGATGTTCATGATGTTGAATTTGACCCTTCCAACACAGGCGTACTTTATATATGTAGTGATGGTGGAATTTATAAAAGTACTACTGCCAATAACGCTACTCCTTCATTCAGTGCATCAAATAATGGTTTAGTAGCGATTCAATTCTATGGTCCATTCGGTGTTTCGAGAACCCAGGCAAAATATCTTGGAGGATTGCAGGATAATGGTGCTGTTTTGTATAACGGTACATCATGGAGTGCCGTTGGATGGATGGGAGGAGACGGTACGGCATGTGCTATTGATCCAAATAATGACATTTATATGATCGCCAGCCGGGATGCACGAGGACTCTACCGTTCAACTAACGGAGGTAGTACCGGCGGATCCGTTGCCAATTATTGGGGTTCTGTTGCTGACTCCCGTACTGGATTCTGTGCTCCGATAGCCTATGCACCATCCAATTCTACGATTGTTTATTGTGCCACAGATAATTTGCATAAAAGTTCCAGCCGGGGAGCGAGTTCTTCCTGGAGCGGGAATGGATATACAACAGCAACAAGCTATATCGAAGCTTATAGAAAAACTTCGATAGCAATGGCTGTTTCACACAGTGATCCTGATAAAGTATATGTATCTACTTCACCATTTTCTCAGTACGACAATGATGTGGACGATATTTATGTAAATGGTGTCCCTAACGTATTGAAAACTACAACAGGTGGTACTCCTTTTACAATAATAAAGGGATCTGGAGGCACGGCACTCCCTGACCGTTATGTAATGGACTTTGCTGTGAGCCCAACCGATGATGACAGTGTGTTTGTAGCTCTAGGTGGTTTTGGAACCTCCCACGTTTATGTAACCGGCGATGGTGGTGCAACGTGGGTTGATAAAGGTGCTGGCTTGCCCGATGCTCCGTTTAATGCCATCATGTTTGATCCGGTTAACCCGAAAGTGCTTTATGCTGCGGGTGATATGGGTATTTATGTAAGTCCTAACCGTGGGAATAACTGGTATGATTTCAATAATGGCCTGCCTGATGTTACTCTTATCTTCGATCTTGAGTATACCCACGATAACCAACTGCTAGCTGTAACACATGGCCGTGGAGTTTTCCGTGGTTCAAGATATTCAGGCACATTACCTGTTGAGATACTTTCTTTTACAGGTGAGGCTCAAAGCAATTCCAATAAACTTCAATGGACTGTAGGTAACGAAGATAAAGTGGCGAGATATGAACTGGAAAGAGGAGTGTCAGCTACTACATTCCAGAGAATTGCATCTGTAAATGCAACAGGAAATAGCAACTATTCTTATATTGACG
>CAMPIQ010000186.1 GCA_946886475.1 uncultured Chitinophagales bacterium
GTTATGAACAATATAATTACACAGAAAATGATAGATGCCAATTCGGTATTCTCTCAAAGTTTTCTGAATAGTAAATCATTGTATCTATACTGCTTCAACCATTTGCCCAGTCTTCATTTTATTGACTGCATAGATGGTGAAAAGGCATACAATGCGTTCAGGGAATGTTTTGCAGACCTGATAGTATCTGAGTATCAGTACAGATGGTATAAAAAGGAAAAGAATAAATACCAGTTTGATGAGACCTTATTCATACTTAACAACAATTGCATTATTGAGATCGATAATTATTGCGAGATCCTGCACGATGGCAGCCAGCCGAAATTTGTTGAGGATTGTACGCAATTAATGAACCGATTCAGGGAAAGGAAAAAGAAAGATCCCCTTGAAGTTAACCTGATTGTAAAAGGAAACCATGGCCTTGAATTAAAAGCAATGGAGATCAAAAGGACAAAACTTGATATTGGACTTTTTTATGCCGATGAATTCTTGGAAGTTGACCAGATCATTCAAAACAGGCTGAAAAGGAAAAATGATAAGGGCATTGTACTTCTCCATGGTTTGCCAGGAACAGGAAAAACATCTTACCTGAGGTATCTTGTAGGAAAGATCAGGAAAAGAGTTTTGTTTCTTTCCCCCAATGTTGCAGGCAATCTTATGGATCCTGATTTTATTGACCTGCTCATTGATAATCCAAATACAGTTGTGATTATTGAAGATGCTGAAAATATCATTATGGACAGGAATATATCAGCTAATTCATCTGTTTCCAATTTGCTGAATATTTCAGACGGGTTGCTGGCTGATTTTTTGAATGTTCAACTGATATGTACGTTCAACAGTTCATTAACCATGGTAGACCAGGCATTGATGAGAAAGGGAAGACTGATAGCCCGGTACGAATTTTCAAAACTAAGTATTGAAAAAGCAAGGCGGTTGAGCAGGCATCTGGGATTTGATAAATACATCAGCAGGCCAATGACACTTGCTGAGATCAGTAACCTGGAGGAAAGGCCATTTGAGAAAAAAGAAACGGAGGTGGTTGGATTCAGAATTGATAAAGCAATTGAATGTTAATATCCGGCTCCAGTTGTAGTGATACCAACCGTTAGCATTAATTATAAAGAACAATGTATGTCTAAGTTAAAACTTACAGGAAAACAATTGAGGAATATTGGTTACCCCGAAGGACCGGTGATTAGTATAGCCATGAATATCATGGAAAAAAATTTCAGGCATATGGCTGAAGAAGATGCGCTGGAAATATTGAGCAGTATTTTACAAAGTCCAAATCAATATGCAAACGAAGGTGTGCTGGGAATGATAGCCAGGGCTTTGCTGCCAAAAACAAAACCGGGCGGAGCGGAAATATCATTGAATCTGCATGGCATTCCTTTCAGCATTTATGGTGAGGAGGGCATTGAACAGGGTGCATTGCACCAGATGTATACAGCTGCCAAACTTCCTGTAGCGGTGGCCGGATCATTAATGCCGGATGCCCATTCGGGATATGGCCTGCCCATTGGGGGAGTGCTGGCTACTGAAAATGCAATCATTCCATATGGAGTGGGAGTTGATATAGGTTGCCGTATGTGCCTTTCTATTTTTGAAATGGATCCGAAGGAATTGCAAAACAGGGAGCATTATTTCACAAGGGAATTAAATGAAGCTACCTTGTTTGGAAGCGGCTCTGTGTTTGATCAGGCAGCCGATCATGAAGTGATGTACCGTCAGGAATTTGATGAAATAGCGTTGTTGAAAGGATTACAGGGCAGGGCATGGAAGCAATTAGGATCCTCGGGTTCAGGAAATCATTTTGTAGAATTCGGAATGGTTGACATCCGTAATAAAGATGAAGTACTGGGGATGGAGCCTGGTCAATACCTTGGTTTGTTGTCGCATTCAGGATCGAGAGGTCTGGGCGCTGCTATTGCCAACCACTTTACCAAAATTGCAAAGGAAAAAAGAAAACTGCCCGGAGAAGCATCCAACCTTGCGTGGTTAAAACCTGATGAAGAAGAAGGTCATGAATACTGGTTAGCCATGAACCTGGCCGGAGATTATGCGTCTGCCTGTCATCATATCATTCATCAGAAAATCTCCAGACAGCTTGGTATAAAACCAATAAAGATGGTGGAGAACCATCACAATTTTGCCTGGAAGGAGATTTGGGAAGGTAAGGAAGTGATCGTTCACAGAAAGGGAGCAACGCCGGCCGGGAAAAATGTTCTGGGAATTATTCCAGGGTCCATGACAGCACCTGGTTTTATTGTAAAAGGTAAAGGAGTGGAGGCTGCAGTGAACTCCGCTTCACACGGAGCCGGAAGAAGAATGAGTCGTACGGCAGCGCTAAATTCGGTTACCCATAATCAACTCAATGAAATTCTTGCAAGATCCGGTGTGAAGTTACTGGGAGGAGGTTTAGATGAAGCCCCATTTGCCTATAAAGACATACATGAGGTGATGAAGGCTCAGGAAGAACTGGTAGATACTGTTGGACTTTTTTATCCAAAAATTGTAAAAATGGATGGCGCTATGCCGAAGAAGTGGATGAAGAAGAAGAGCTAGAGAAATGATATGGCAGGCACTGATGAAGGGGCGTCGGAAGTCAGGAGTCGGGAGTCAGGAGTCAGGGAGAAGTCAAAAGTGTATGACCTTTTGGAATCCAATTTTACATTTTGACTTTTGACTTTTGACCCTTTCTTCATCAGGGCATGCTTAGCATTTTTACACCTTAATATAGATCTTCTTCTTATCCAGCCAATAACAAACAGCCCACATAAAAAGGATGATTGTAAGCGCAAAAAGCAGGGAACCCAGTTGGGGTGCGCCTGGAGTAAACTTATAAAATTTTAAATACAACCAGTTCCACGGACTGATAAAAACAGGATTACCCTGGGTATTGAATCCGTCGGGTATCCTGATAAGCCTGAGACCTTTTGGCAAAAAAGCACTGAGTGCAAAAACAAAAAGGGCATTTTTCCCAAACACATCAAAGAACCTGGTAAGCCAGTTACGGATAGCCTTTATTTCAATGGCATAGATCATTGTGGCCAGCAGGGCAATTGCCATTCCTGTTGTAACCACAACATACGAGCTTGTCCATATTTTTTTGTTCACCGGGAAACTAAGGCTCCAGGCATAGCCGGCAATGAGAAAGGCCATGGCAGATATGAACAGACCGGTTAAGATCTGATACAGCGGAGAAATGGCTGGCCTGTTCTCTGGATTTTCTCCAGCCGGGTATAAGCTCGACCTTTTTAGAATGTAATCACCCACCAGGTATCCAAATATTACCTGGGTAATGGCTGGCAGGGTGCTCAATAAACCTTCGGGATCGAAAGGAATGCCTTCGCCTTTGTACATATGGGGTATTCCCAGGATTTTTTTATCTATTGCCGTTCCAAACCATCCCTGTAAACTATAGGGATCTGAGGGGTTCCCCCAGATACAAAGCAACCAGTAAACGAGCAGGATGATGAGTCCGGTGAGAAAAGCGCCCCTTGCCTTCAGGTAATAGACAATAATGGAAGCAAAGAAATAACAAAGGGCAATTCGCTGAAGCACTCCAAAGATGCGTACGCCGGACTCCTCTCCGGACACCCACGGTATCCATGCGAGGCTGCCATTTTCCCATCGTAAAAATGGCCACCAGTTCAAAAAAAGTCCAATAGCGAAGATCAAAAGACTTCGTTTGATCACTTTTCTCCAGAAAACGCGGTCACCGGCCTTTTCCAGCCGGGGCATCACAAACGCCATTGCATTTCCAACGGCAAATAAAAAAAACGGGAAAACCAGATCAGTGGGGGTAATGCCATGCCAGGGAGCATGTTTCAACGGAGCATATATATACGACCAGGAGCCCGGATTATTAACGAGTATCATGAGGGCCACAGTGGCACCCCTGAAAACATCCAGGGAGTAATATCGTTGCTTCAATATATTTTTTGTACTAAAGTACGGCATGTGAACCATTAGGTGTTGATTATCAAATTCATTAAGCATTTATCATTATCGCTGCAAGTACATCAGTTGATTAACATCTTCAAAATCTGTATTTTTTGAAGGTTTGCCAGTCACATGGCAAAGCCTATATTTGCACGGCTTGATCGTGCTCGGTTGAAATGGATGTGTGACTGAGGTGGCGAAGCTATTATTAAAAATGTCAGGTAAATGGTTTGCCATATATACCCGTCCGCGGTGGGAAAAGAAAGTAAATAATTTACTGATCCAGAAAGGTATCGAAGCCTACTGCCCGCTGAATAAAGTACGCCGCAAATGGAGCGACCGGATTAAAGTAGTTGAGGAGCCGCTTTTTAAATCATATGTATTTGTAAAAATAAAAGATGAAAACAGGGCGGATGTACGGATGACCAACGGTGTGGTGAATTTTGTTTACTGGAATGGGAAGCCAGCTATAATAAAGGAAAAGGAAATCCTTACCATTAAAAAATTCCTTGATGAATTTGAATATGTCGAAGCCATTAAGATTGATATCAAACCTGAGGACCGGGTGTTGATTACTTCTGGCCCTCTCATGGACCAGGAAGGGAGCGTGATTGAAGTGAAAAATAAAATGGTAAAAGTATGTATAGACAGTTTGGGTTATATGCTTATTGCTTATATTGATAAGAATAAAATAATTTCAATTCAACCGACAATTCAACCTTGATGCGATTTCTAATCTTTTTTTGTTTTCTCATTATTCTTTTTACTTCGTGCAGAACACAAAAAGCAACGCATCAGAATTATTTTCAGAATATTTCTGATACAACTATCCAGGATTCTATTACAAATCAACCCATCATTCAGAAAGGAGACCTGCTTTCCATAAGAGTTTATAGCCTGGCACATGGACTAAGTCCACAGGCTGATGTACCTTATAACCTGCCTCAGCCAGTTGGCTCAGGGGAGGCCGCCGGGATACTGGTAGACCAGAACGGCAATATTGAATATCCTCAGATCGGTCTTTTACATGTGGAAGGCCTGACCAGAGAACAATTGTCTGCTACCATCAGGGAAAAACTCGAAAATGAATTAAACAAGCCAACTGTTACTGTTCGATTTTTAAATTACAAGGTTACCGTATTAGGTGAAGTAGGTGCGCCAAGTACATTTTCTGTGCCTGTAGAAAGAATAACTATTTTGGAAGCACTGGGACTGGCAGGCGACATTACTGAATTTGGCAGAAAGGACAATGTAAAGATCGTAAGGGACAATAACGGTATAATAGAAGTGGGCACTATCGACCTAACTTCCAATACCATGTTCAATTCGCCTTTTTTCAAGCTTCAGAAAAATGATGTGGTAATGGTGGAACAATCAGGAAGAAAGTTAAAGCAGCAGGAACGCCAGGAAGTAGCCCAGCAAATAGGTATAGCAACAAGTATTAT
>CAMPIQ010000187.1 GCA_946886475.1 uncultured Chitinophagales bacterium
GGGTTTGATATTGACTATTTTTTATTTTATGTTCCTGATATAATTTGATACATCTATTAAAGGGGCGATCCAGATGTCTACCTTATTTAATTGTAAAAAAGAAATTAATTCATTGTGCGCCTCCGGAGAAACATTCAGGCTGTGTTCTCCACCTACCCCATGAAAAAGGAATACAAGCAATTTTTTATCCCGGACGGCTTTTTTTACCAGCGCTATTAATTGCTCTCCTGTTTCTCCATTAACCATGTATGCAGGTATGTTGAACAGTTCAACATTACCTGGTGAAAGCATTTCCGAACGGACCGCTCTTGCTGCAATAAAGGAATGCCTGGATGCAGCCAGGTAAAAACTATCTTTTATATGCGTATCGTTGCAGGGGAAGGCAAATGTTCTTTCCTGTTTGCCATCAATGGAATACAATAAATTATTCATGGCAAGAATTTCATCCGTAATCCTTTTGATGGAATATTTGCTAAGGTCATAATCCGGATTCACCCACGACCTTCCGGGCAAATTGCCAAGGCAGGGATGAAACATGGTATGGTTGCCCAGCTCATGTCCGTTTGCCGCCGCGGACCTCCATCCTGTAATTTGCGCACGAAGCCCTCCGAAGTAATCTGAAATATAAAATGTGCCTTTTATTCCTGCGGCATTCAGTGTGGGAATAACATTGGTAAGATGAACATTCAATGCGTCATCATAGGTAAGTACAACCGCTGCTTTTTTATTGTTCCAGGGACGTTCAGGGTCCTGAATTCCTGAAATGATGTTTGCTTCAAACGGGCTTGCAGGTAATCCTTCCCTGTTATAAAGATTAGCTCCTTCCGGATTATCAGCCATTGCATACCGGATATACTTTGGATCAGGAATGTTTTCATTCCACACAATTATTTTATTTCCATCAATCCTTGTTTTTGCAGGTTGAAATTTTTTATCTGCCGAAGCAATAAAGAACCAGTTTGGATCTTTATTGTCTTTTGTGATGAAACCGCCATCTGCATGCTCAAAACTGAGAATTATTTTATGATGATCCCGATGGGCCGATTTAAAAACCGGTCCTGAAGCAACCAGGTTTTTTTCATTATAAATTATTTTACGGGCAGCTAAAGCAAGCCTCTGGCCCACATCTTTTTTATTGCCGGGATGAATGTCATTCCACTCACCCAGATCAATCGTTACTGCCATGGCTGTATTGGGAAGCCTGACCTTTCTTTGTTCCTCTCTTAATGTGGCCCATGCGCTGTGCCTGGAATGATGATCAACGTCTCCAAAGTTGGGCAGCTGAACAAATAAAAATGGGAGGTTGGTTCTCCATTGATTTCTCCAGTTTTGTATCAGGGCTTTTAATAAATTGCCATAGGCATTAGCGTTATGTGTATTGCTTTCACCCTGGTACCATAAAATACCACGCACTGAAAAATTAGTGAGGGGTGCTATCATTGAATTAAATAAAGCAGCTGGCTGGTTTTGAATTGATATTCCATTTTGCCAGGCCATATCTTCTTCAAAAACATCGCCTGGCTTATACAGCCACTCTCCCCTGAGATCTACAGTATCATTCTGAATGGCCAGGTAATAGGGTTTGTCAGGTACAAAACCGCCTTTGCCATTATAATTGGTGATCCTGATGGTGATGATGTTTTTTCCCTGGACTAAAATCCCCGGATCAATATCATATCTGCGTTGCGGATACTGATAGGTGGTTTGACCAACCAGTATTCCATTTACATAAACCCTGTCGGCATCAACTATCCTGCCGAGGGAAAGCCTTGATTTGGTGGTTGAAAATGCTGCAGGCAGGTCAATTACTTTCCTGAACCATACTATTCCATCCAGGTTTTTTAGTCCCTGGTCTTCCCAGTAACCGGGAAGCCAGAATGTTTTCCAGTCAACAGGCCTGTAGCTCTTATCAAACCATGGAATGTTTTCTTTTATCCCAGCATCTTCTTCGGGAGGACGTGCATCATTCTTTTTTATGGCCTGTCTCACCAGGTTATTTACATAAGAGCTGTCTTTGTTTTTTTGGAGAACCTGATAGGCATCCGGAAACATTTTCACCGCTTCTTCACTCATCCATGCTTCAATAGGACTGCCACCCACACTTGCATTGATCAGTCCAATGGGTACCCTATATTTTTCATGAATTTCTCTTGCAAAAAAATAGGCCACTGCTGAAAATTGTAATACATCATTGCCTCGGGCCGGCTTCCAGCCTGCCGGTTGAATATCTTCATCCGGTGCTGACAGATCAGGGATATTGGAAACTGTGAAATGCCGGATCATGGGATAGTCTGCATTTTGAATGTCCTGCTTATACCTATCCTTGTGCAATTGCAATGTGTGCACCATATTGGATTGGCCGGAACAAATAAATACATCACCTATCAAAATTTCTTTCAGGGTAATATCATTGATGTACATGGTATAAGGACCACCGGCCTTCATGGGAGGCAGCTTCACTAACCATTTCCCATCTTTTGCTGTTTTTGTTTTCCAGGTTTTTTGATTGAACCTGACATTCACCGGCTCTCCGGGTGCTGCCCATCCCCACAACCTTATGGTATCGTTTCTCTGAAGCACCATACTGTCACGGATCAGGGAAGGCAGTTTCACCTGGGCGTGTAGCTGTTGCACCCACAGGCTGATAATCAAAAAATATATTGACCTGTGTATGTTCATTGATCTTTTTTTATTTCAGGTGCACCGAGGCTGGAAGGTTTTAGCCCACCAAAATCAACCACCAGTTTTTGAAGTATAATGGCAGGTGAAATCATCCAGTATTTCAAAACATGTTTTCCCGGTTTCTTGATCAGGTGCTCCGATTTTTTAATAATGATATTATTAGCAACCCAGTTATTCCATATTCCTGTTTGATCATCTTTATTTAAGGAAATGATCACCGGCTTTTCCTGATCTATTGAAACAGCAAATTGAAGTCCTTCATTATGGTGAAAGTTAAGTGTGGGAGAGAAGTACAATTGAACATCTGCCCTGCCGGAACTGTTACTATAAAATTCATATTGAAGATGCGGACCCGAGCCGGAAAGAATGGAATGGGATGTTACAGGAAAACTTGTTACCCCGTCGCCGGTTTTACCAATGCCCGGTATCTTCTTCCACTTTATATGTTTTCCATTGATTGCTTTTGACCAATTGGCCGCTTCCATGGATACGGTCCCGGCAAGTTCATAAAAAACATTTCCTTTTGCTGACGGAGGTATGAGCAGCCGGGCTCCCAGTGAAGCTGTATCCTCAGCTGGATAATAATTTTTATGATCTGTGATATACTTCAGGTCAGGCATTTTGTTGAACGGTGGCTGCTGCCAGTAGGTATAACCGATATGCGTCTGGCTCATCATATGATTCCATTTGCCATTGGCCATTGTGTGGTATTCAACAGTGATGAGCGAGTCCTGCAGATAATGGTGTTTCACTAATTCGGCAAAATCATTGGTCCTTATATCCTTCCTTGCTGCATAAAAATGATTCCATGCAACATAAACATACATTTCATGCAGGTTGGCAAATGCTTTAACAGGATGCAATACCAGCTGGTAATAAGCATCTCTATATTCGGGGGAAAGCACTTCATTTATTTTTTCAGTCCTGGTTCTCAGGTCAGTCCATTCATTCAAAACCCGGTAAGCTTCATCATAATGAAGTAAATGGTAGGTGCCGGCATCAAGTAATTCCGGTTTTCGTCTGGCGCTAAGCTGGGAATAAGTTTTCAATATCTTCCCGATCTCTGTTGCCATTTCTTTTCCGAATTGTTGTAGAGCCCAATGCGCAAAATAGCTGTCAATATTATCTTCATTCCATCTTTCAGGGTTCCATGCAAAGTCCAGAAAGAATGAAGTTGGCAACTCCATTGGTTTGATATCTCCCACATTCACGATCCAGATCCTGTCCGCACCATACCGGTAAGCCAGGTTCATTTGTTCCCAAACCCTTGCCAGGTTATTGGTGTTGATCCATTTATAATTTCTGGGTCCGCCTACATAATCAAAATGATAATAGATACCATAGCCTCCCTTTCTTTTTGGTTCATTTAACTTGGGCAGTTTGCGGATATTGCCCCAGTTGTCATCACATAATAAAAGTGTAACATCATCGGGCACACGCATGCCTTTATCATAATAATCCTGTACTTCTTTATATAAAGCCCACAACTGTGGGGTTTCATTTGCAGGTTTGCCCGTTACTTCAGCAATGATCTCTCTTTGATCTTTTACAATTCGTTCAAGCAATGCAGTAGCTGTTTCCCTGCTCATGGGTTCATCACCATCGCCACGCATGCCGATGCTTACAATCTTTTCGTTGGTGGCCCGTTGCATTCCTGTTCGCCAGAATTCCCGGAGGTTTAGTTTGTTGCTATCGTAATTCCATTTGCCATTGCCATATCTTCTCCACTCATCATGGGCACGCATCAAAGGTTCGTGGTGTGAGGTACCTATGACAATACCATAATGATCCGCAGTTTTAATATTCAGCGGATCATCATCATAGAATGCATTACCCCACATGGCAGGCCAGAGGTAATTTGATTTCAGGCGGAGCATCAGCTCAAAAACCTTTGCATAGAACTTATGATTGAAGCCACCGAATTTTTCACGGCTCCAGTTGCTGAGCGCAGGCGCTTCATCATTTATGAAGATGCCGCGGTATTTCACTTTAGGAGCGTCTGTTATTTCTTTAAGAGAATGGAAGTAGATCTCTTTTTTCTTTTTTACCGGTACATCCGCCCACCAGTACCATGGCGAAACGCCCATTTGCCTGGAAAGTTCAAACAAGCCGAACGCAGTTCCCCTCCGGTCACTGCCTGTTATCACCAGGGCTTTGTCTACTCCGGTAAATGGCGTGTTAACTAACTGAATGCTGTAGGCTTCCCATTTATTCCTGATCCCGTCAGGGTTTATTTTTTTTGACTGTATCAATTGTCTTATCCATTTGGAATCCAGGGTTCCGACCAGGATGATATTGGAAGAACCAGGTGCAGTTGAAAGGGATGGTTTGCGGCCCGTTACCATTTCAATGTCTTTTTGAAAAAGTTCAGCTGATATTCTGATCAAAGAATCTTCCTGTGCATCATAAATGATCTGCACAAGCGTTGTCTCGCTGGCAATAGGGAAGGAGGCAGGTGATTTTATACCGGTAATAAAGTTTTGCGCCTGCAGGCTGAGTTGCAGAAGCAGGAAGATCATCAGTAATATGTTGTGATTACGATTCATTTACATTGTCCCTGATTATGCTAAGAGGAAAAAGAGTGAAAAGAGGAAAGGAGGAAAGGAGGGTTAAAGCACCTTCACTATTTCTCATTTATCCATGAATCAATCTCTTTATCCTCTTTCCCCTCTTTT
>CAMPIQ010000188.1 GCA_946886475.1 uncultured Chitinophagales bacterium
CAGGTAAGGGATTTTTCTGAAGACACAGGATATAAAACAACCGATAATATTGATATAAATTACAAAGATTCAACATATAAAAATGAACTTGGTTCATTCTTTGATTATCTAACCTTTAAAATAAATTCATTTTTACATGCTCCTTCAGGAGAGGTCAAAAGTAAAGTGGAAAAGGTCTTAGGGAGATTTGCGATGCACCTTCATTCTCTCAAAAATCAAAATAAATCTGAATCAAGAACAAAAAAAACAGGCAATTTGATTTCCTTCATCCCTTATTTTGGAAAAGCCATAATTATGAAGAGGCGACTTTTTATTCAGAAAAGAAAAATGAGTTCAATTGTAAAAACCCAACAGGACCTTAAAAATCTGGAACTGATAAAAAAAATGATTTATTCTTATGCTGAGCGGGTTGCATGAAACAAAAAGGGATGTATCTGTTATATATCTTTCGTGGTTACCCTACGGTACGGAATTTCTTAGCAAATTTATAGAGTCTTATAAAAAGCACCCTTCTGGATTCAACCATAAACTTTATATTATTCTTAATGGAGTGGGTATCTCCGACAGTAAGTCCAATTTCTATGATTTGATTCAAAATAACCTGCCTGATGTAGAAGTTCTTGAACTGGATAATGGTCAGGATATTGATGCCTATTTTTATGCTGCAGCAAAAGTGAAATCTGATATTCTTTTTTTTCTTAATTCCTTTAGTGAATTTCAAACAGCAGACTGGCTAAATAAATATATGACAGCATTTGATAAAAGCATTGGACTTTTGGGAACCACCGCTTCTTGTCAAAGTCTTTATAACACAGCGCTTCTCGAAACAAAAAAAACATTAAATAATTTTAGATCTCTTTTTCAAATTCGCAACCTAAAGATGTTATTGAAGGCCCTTTTTTACTGGCGCCTGCTCTTTTCGGCCTTCCCCAATCCACATATAAGAACAACAGGTTGGATGATCAGGCGTAACGATATGATGAAGGTGGCCAAAAAGGATATGAAAAGAAAATTTAATGCTTACCTTTTCGAAAGCGGGAAGAATTCACTTACAAATCAAATCATCAGGTTAGGATATGAGGTTGCCATCATAGGTAAAAACGGAAATGTTTATACAATGGAAAAATGGAGAGAAAGCAATACTTTCTGGATGCAAAATCAGGAGAATGTTATGATCACGGATAACCAGACAGCTTTATATCATAATGCAGAACCGTCTTATAAACGATATTTGAATTTACTTGCATGGGGTGAACAATGAATAAATTAAGTATCATATTACCCGTAAGAAATGGAGGCCATCATTTTAAAAAATGCGTGAACTCCATCCTTGCTCAGACGGTTTCTGATTTTAACCTGCATATTCTGGATAATTGCAGCGATGATGGGTCCGGGGAATGGATTTCTAGCCTAAATGATCCCCGTATTATTTTAGTTACTTCAAGTAAACCTCTATCCATTGAGGAAAGTTGGGGACGCATAATTCACATACCCAAAAATGAGTTTATAACGCTGATCGGACATGATGATTTACTTCACAGCAATTACCTGGAGAAGATGAGTCAATTAATTCTTGAGCATCCAAATGCAAGCTTATACCAGTCTCATTTCAATTTAATTGATAGTGCGGGTAAAGAAATCCGTAAGTGTAAACCAATGTCTGTTACTGAAAATGCCGGAGAATTCTTGAAATCAGTATTAAGTGGACGATTTGATCTTTATGGAACTGGCTTCATGATGAGGTCTCTTCATTATGACCAGCTTGGAGGAATTCCTATGTATCCTAATCTCCTTTTTGCCGATTTCGAACTGTGGATGAATTTCACCCGATTAAGTTATAAAGCTACGAGTTCAGATGAATGCTTTTCATACCGGTTACATCAAAGCACAACTAAAATCTCAAGTGATCTTAAAATGCATGAGGCTTTTTCCGTGTTTATCAATTATCTATTGCAATTAAAAAATAATGACAGGCATTTATCTTCCGTCATTAATAAATTTGGTCCTGAATTTATCATTCTTTACTGCAAGGGACTTTCTCATAGGCTTTTAAGAACGCCATTTAATCTCCGAAATGGTTTGAGTGTAAGAAAATTCGTTTATGAGTGTAAACAATTATCGGATAAAATATCACCCGGCAGTGGTGCTTTATTGGATTCTCAGTCTTCTATAAACCTGGCAAAATTTATAGATAGCAATTCACTATCAAGGCAATTATTTTTGTGGTTTAAACAAGTATTTCCAAAACCGGTATTTAAATGATTACTATACTTTGAAGGACCTGAGTATCATCATAGTAAATTATCATTCAGCTTCTTTAATCCTTGAATGTATCAGATCATTAATTCAATATAATGGCAGGTTGCAGTTTGAAATCATTGTCGTAGATAATTCGCCAGCTGATAACGACCGGCAAATGATCCTCAGCGGGTTTCCTTCCGTTAAATGGCTCCAGATGTCCTACAACTCCGGATTTGCCCGTGCTAATAATGCCGGCATTAGTGAGGCCGCAGCAAATACCATTTTATTATTAAATCCGGATACCATAGCTATCGACGATTCAATAACCCGGTGCTATGAAAAACTGAACGCTTCGCATTTTGTTGCCGCCGGTGTGCAGCAAATGGATGTGAACCAACAGCCGCAGATCTCCGGTAACTTCTTTGTGAAAGGCGGTCTTAATCATTTATTGCCTTTGCCCTATTGGGGTAACCTGATCAGGTGGATGGGCTACAGAACCGGAGCGAAAGTTCCTAATGTGAAAGAAGCCAGTCAGGTAGAAACTGTTGACTGGATCAGCGGTGCATTTTTAATGGTTAAAAAAGAGGCTATTGATAAGGCCGGGATGCTTGATGAAGATTTCTTTTTGTATGCCGAAGAAGTGGAATGGTGCAGCCGCCTGAAAAAAACCGGCGAATTATGCATATTCGGCGATCTTAAGATCATTCACCTGGAAGGAGCCATTATCAATACACAGGAAAGCGTACAGGAAAAAGGATATTATAATCTCTTTGATAAAAAAGGACTGCAACTCATGGTATCCAATCACCTCCGGGTAAGAAAACAATATGGCGTGGCCTGGTTTCTTTTCCTTTTGCTGAATTATTCCTGGGGCGTGCCTGTATTCTTTTTAGCTTCTTTCCTGCATCGTTTATTTACTTTTCGCAATCCTTTCGGCGACTGGAATAAAGCCGGAAAATTTGCGGTAAACGTTTTAAAACTCTGGTCATTATCTCCAAAGATCATTTCCAACAAGCCTTATTTTTATAAAATGATTTGAGAGGATTTGGGAGTTTAATGTTGCTTTCAACAATTACTTTCCAAGGAGTCCCTTCAGCGCGTCGATCCTGAATTTAATCACCGGCCAGGATCTCGAAGGATGGCCCCTGAAGGCATACCAGATTCCCAATACTACTGAACCGGCAAGTTTATATATATATTCAAAAATTTTTCTGATGTAAGCCCACCGGCTGATCGCTTTCATTCTTACGCTTTCTCCTCTTCCAATGCCCGAAGCAATGCGGTACATATAATGCGGAGTAAGTTTTTTTACTTCTACTATATGTTGTACCACAACTTCCGGATCGTACCAGATGGTTTTACCAAGGGCCTGTAGCCGCAGAAAAAAATCTTTGCCTTCTCCTCCTATGCGGAGCGTACCCACCACACCCGGTAAGGCGGTATTGAATCCGCCTATCTGGTCAAAATCTTTCTTACTTACGATCATATTTGATTCCAAAGGGTACCTGCCTTCCTTAAAAGGAACCCGTTCATCACTGTAGTCAAAATTGCCTACAAGGGAGGAAACAAAATGTGACATCCATTTTGGTTCAGCAGGAATGTATTTGGGAATGATCCTTCCTCCCAGTCCTGCAGCATCAGGATGTGCGGGAAAGAAATTGATGATGCGTTCCAGGTAATCCGTTTCTGCTATGGCATCATCATCCATAAAGCATAGTAAGGGTGATCTCGCAAACGCGGCTCCGGTATTTCTGGCATAGCTGGCACCCTGACGGCGCTCGGTTATATAATGCAAATGAAATTCAGGATGCTTATTGATGTAATCCTGTACAAGATCACCTGTTTGATCAATACTGTTATTGTCAACTACAAACACTTCAAACCTGCCCCGGTCAAGGGTTTGGTTGTACAGGCTTTCAACTGCGCCAATGATATAATCAGCCCTGTTATAAGAACAAATGATCACTGATATTTCAGGAGACGGGTTCATGAATGGACAAGTTCATTTATTTTTTGCGAAGCTTTTTCAGCAATGTTCTTCCAGTTGTAGTGGTCATAAAAAGATGTTGGCGTTTCATTGTTTGTTCGCTTCTGCAAAGCTATGATGGTATCAATGAACCGATCCCAGTCCTGGTCTTCAACTGTTACCAGTTTATTTCCACAAATTTCTTTCACCAGACCGGAAGCACCTGAAATTGTTGAAATGGCCGTGCAATGGTTGGCTATGGCCTCTATCAGTTTTGTTTTAACACCTGTGTCATTTACAACAGGATTCAGGAATAGGTCAGCACTCTGATAATATTCATTCACATCAGTTACATAACCGGCATATACGATGTTATCTGCCTTGTTCATTTTTTCCAATAAGGCTTCCGGAGCCCTGTTGCCCGTGATAACAATTTTAAAATCATTTAATTTTTCTGACAATCCCGGCTCAATTTTTTCAATCAGACTGACCACGGCGTCATAATTAGGTTTATAATCCAGGGTGCCGTTGAACAAAAGAATGGTTTCATCGGGATCAAAGCCCAGTTTTATTTTCAGTTCAGTTTTATTGTTTACAAAAGGTTGCTCCCCGGTTCCATATGTAATAACAGAACATTTTACGGGATCAAGATGAAAACTGCTGATGGCAAACCGCCTGTCTTCTTCACTGATAAAGAAATTATGATCCGACCTTCTGTGTATCCAGGATTCATACAGCTGGTAAAACCGCCACCACCATTTATTCATTTCCCTGAACCTTTTACTTTCAATATTGTGGGAATGAATGATAAATGGCTTTCCTGTTCTTCGGTGCAGCCAGTAGGCCATCCAGGCTGAATAGGAATGTTCGGCTATGATCAGGTCAATTTTTTGATCATGTACCAGTTGTTGTAATTTCTTTAACCTGGTTATATTGAAATATATCTTTTTATTTGTGAATAATATGCTTTCTGTGTTTACGTAAGTTCCTTTTTCATTATCGGAAGAAACG
>CAMPIQ010000189.1 GCA_946886475.1 uncultured Chitinophagales bacterium
CAATAGCTGCTGATATATAGATTAAAAATTTTTTACTCATTGCAAGAGATTTAGAATTAAAGAAAAATTTTACAGCCTACAGCATAATTCCTTGGACGAGGCATGGAACTTCCAAGTATATCAGGATCCAGCCCCTGGTTGTTTGCTCTCCAAAGAATACCAGCATTGCTCATGTTTACATATAACCTCACATGACTAAAGGGGAGTTTTGGAATATAAGACCTGAAAAGACTGTAGGAAAGTGTAATGTAGTTAAGCCTGATATGATCGCCTTTTTCAATAAGGATCTCCGAGTTAGTATATAAGCCATCGCGCCTGCTTACAGCAGGGTAAATCATTGATGGTACCTGTGTAAATTGTTCATCACCCGGATTCTGCCATCTTTGGTTATAATCACTGTGTAAGGAACTGCCAGTAAATAAATTACCATAATGAATGCTGTTTCTCCGAAACACATAACCAAATTTATAGGTGAGTGCTGCCGTGAGCTCAATATTCTTCCATGAGAAAGTATTGCCAAGACTTCCAAAAAGTTTTGGTAACTGGGTACCATTATAAATGAGATCATTCAGTACCCCATTGCTAATAGCCGTATAATCTTTTGAAACCTGGCCATCAACATATCCCAGTGGGTCACCTGTTAATGGATCAAGACCTGCCCATTTGTAAGAAAATACGCCTACAACCGGCAAGCCGGGATAAGGGGTAATAGCAAGTCCATCACTTAGAAAAAAAGATGCATTTGGTGTTTCTCGGTAATATTCGGTTACCCTGTCCTGGTAAAGACTGAGATTAAGATGGGATGACCATTCAAATTTGCCTCTTACATTGTTTGAATTGATCTCGAAATCCCAACCCCAGGCTTTCATGGATGCCACGTTTTTTTCGATACTATTGTTTCTTAATCCTGCAGTATAATCAACCGGAGAAGGACCAAAAAGATCAGTTCCATTTTTATGGTAATATTCAATGGTGCCCGATATGATATTATTAATGCTTCCGAAATCTATTCCAAAGTTCATAGTGGACACTCTTTCCCAACGTAGTTCAGGATTCGCGTAATTGTCGAATTGCGCATATGGTGATTGCGTAAAAGATGAAAGGTTTGCATTATACCTGATAGTTGTAGCTGCTACTTTTGAGGGATCTATATTACCACTAAACCCATAGGTGGCACGCAATTTCAAAAAGGAAATTGTATTCCAGTTCCAGAAATCTTCTGATGATATTTTCCAGCTTAAGCCAGCCGACCAGAAGGGATTCCATTTATCATTTGTATTTACTCCAAACAGATTAGAAGCATCTCGCCTTGCACTTGCTGAAACAGTATATTTATTTTTCCAATTGTACGCCGCATTGGAATAAAAGGAAGCAAAACGATTAATGCTTCCGGATAGCGAATTAATATTGGGTATCAGCGACCTGCTGCCATTGATTATGGAAGGAAAGGTGGTAACCTGGTCTACCCGGCCAATGGTAAGAATTTCCGGGTTATAACCAAATATCCGATAACTGTTGCCAATGGATTTTGATTGCCTGATCTCCATGCCTGCCAGAATTATAATATCGCTGTTCAACCAATCCCTGGAATAGTTTATCGAGGATCTAATATTATGTGCAATTATTTTACCTGAGCTTTTATCAAGTATGTTGCCTTGGGGTACTCTGTAAGTAATTGTTTGGTTTGAGTGGTTTATCTGGGAATAAAAGTTGACCAGGTTTCTGGTGAAATAACTTTGATCGTCCTGTAAATGGTCTGAAGCAGAAAATTGGTTTTCGTATTGGTATTTTACATCGAGACTGAACCTTTTGAGTATGGTTGCATTGATTCCGATTAACCCAAGCAGATGCATATTATCAGATTGTAGATAATCATGCAGATGATCACTCAAAGGATAATACTTCCAATCATATAATTTACCTTTTCCTAAAGTATCAAGGAATGTTTGCCTGAAATCCTTATAGATGCCAGTCTCAATTCCCTGGTCATTCAAAAGAGTTAAATAAGGCTGGAAATTTCCTCTTGCTGTTTTTTCCTCATTGAAGCCTTTTTTTCCTGTTCGAGATTGGATGGATGTTCCTGTAAATGCTGCGGTTACCGTAATATTTGAAGTTGGCTGATATGTATTGTGAAAACGAAGGCTATACCGTTCATAAGTATCATCCAGGGTTGAGCGATTTCGGTCATGACCTAAAGAAATAAGCCAGGCAAGATGTGATGTACCACCCTGCATGTTGATAGCATATTGCTGATTAAGACCATTATTGTAAATAAGATCTTTGAAATCTTTCCTGATATCACCAGACCTGTAATTATTTAATAAGTTCTCGGTTTCTGTTGAAGAAAGGAGTCCTCTTCGCTGCTTAAACAGTATTTCATAAACAGGTGAGAAGGGAGGTTTGGCACTTGCCGCGGTGTCAGAAAAACGATATCGTTGACTGAACAGGAATTTTTCAAGGTCAATAAATTCTGATGAAGACATTTGTGGTTGATAATAAAGGTCAGGCTGGCCAAGTATGGTATAATTGGTTGTAAGTTCCATGCTGAACTTTTGATGCAATCTTGCCTTCCGGGTTGTGATCACGATCACTCCATTGCCGGCTTTTGCTCCCCAGATGGAAGCTGCTGCTGCATCTTTAAGGATGGTGATGTTCTCTACATCATTAGGATTAATATTGGTGAGATCACCTTCATATGGAAAATTATCCAGGATGATCAATGGTGCTTTGGGACCTTTGATAGTAGACAGACCGCGCACCATAATGCCTCCGGAAAGAGTTTTATTGTCTATGCTGATACTGTTGGCAACTGCCTCAAGCCTGCTTAATATATCAGTGCTTATTTGCTGATCTAACAATTTTTTGGATACTGTACTGAATGATCCGGTAGCTCTTTCTCTTGGTATGGTCTGGAAGCCGGTGTTAATCACCACCTCTTCCATTGCATTTAATTTTCTTTTTAATTCTATAAGCAGGTATCCACGGTCATTTTCAGAAAAAATTTCGTGAAGCGTTTCATAACCTTCCGCAGTGATGATCAGTGTATCGGTATAAAAAAGACCAGTTAAACTGAATTCTCCATTATTGTCCGATAGAACAGGTTGAGGTGTGCTATTTTCATATGACTTACCTGCTCTTTTAACCGTAATTATGGCACCGGCAACAGGTTCATTTATCTCATTAATGATCTTTCCTTTGATTTTTATCTGCTGGCACATACAAAGCAAAGGGCTCAGGAAAAATAGCAGCAATATATTTTTCATGTTTGATGGGTTTTGGTTGAAATTTTAGGAATCCGCGAATCTTAATTGAGAAATGGATACTCACAACCGGCCGCCCAGACATTAAGACCTTATTGATGCCCGGACGGCAAAGGAATATTGATGCCTTAGTAAAAACGCAGGCTTGGATGTACTTACTACCCTCTACTCCAATAACCAAAAAGTAAAACTGGGGTGTTCAATTATTCCCTTCCTTCTGGAATTTCCTCCTAAAGGACAGTTGTGAAGATCATCACACCGGGTGTTTGGGTTTTTTAGCAAATCCTGTCCTTAGCAGGTAAAGTGTAATGATATCATAGAATAAAGGACGGAGAACACACACGAGAAACCTTTGCCGATATTGAACTACCGGGTTTATATAATTTTTTCTAAAGTATTGTACAGAGATGTTCACTACAGGATTTTCTGTTTTGATAAATGTTTCTGATCAGTCTTTTTGAAACAATGAAGAGCGTTCTATAGTAAAAATTTCAATTTCTCTTTGTGTTTTATATAATAGGAAGCCATAATTTTTCAATTCTGATTTTAATAGCTGAAGATTATCCAAACCTGATTTCAGTTTCAGGTCTATATTAAAGCCAATGCGTGTTTCATTTACTACTATGGGTTTCTGATTTAATTCAAATATGGAATTATTTAAAGTCCGGGTAAAGTTTTCAATTGACTGATTAGTAAAAGAGGTGTAAGGGTGATCGTTGGTTTTCCTGTGTATAGCAAGTTTTCTGCCACGGGTAAGTATAAGTGAGGTATCAGCATTTTCACTCCATTGCAAAACCCAGCAATCGATCAATTGTTTTTTATAATGGCCTGTTATGCCCAAATAGCGCTTCAGATCCTGAGCCATCAGATTTTTGATTGCTTCTTTTGATAAGATAAGAGGAGCAATTATTTCATAGGAATAATATGCATTCTTCAATTCATGATATAAATTACTATCAATGGAATACCTGCTCAATGGGAAGCTAAAAGCTGATTGTGCCAGGTCAATGCCATTGTGATTTATCAGCGTAAACCTTTGGGAGAAGCTGTCCTTATACCATAACCTTGATTTTGCAATGCCGGCAATTCGGGGAGTGAGCATTGAATTAAAGGCAGGTTGTACCAGATCACCAGTAATGTTATTATGCAACAGGGATTGCTTTGCGTTATAATTAAAAATGTCTTTTTTACGGGGTAGTGAAATCTGCTTGTTTTGGATGGCGATGGCAACATTGTGGTATGTAACATCTTCAGATGAAGTTATGGCTAATACCCTGCCAGTAGAATCAATCCATACATAATGAGGGAAGAGACGATAGGGAAAAATGGCGGTCAATGCAGTATCCCCTATAATGGATGTAAACTGGTAAGCTTCGCCATTCTTTTTCAATCTCTTTGAAAAGAAATTTTTAATCTTCAAGGAATCATCACCAGAAGCTTTAGAATTCACCAGGATAACCTGGAAGTCTTTTCCAAATTTATTTTCAAAGCTATCCAATTTTGGAAAGGCTTTATAGCAGACAGTGCACCATGTTGACCAGAAATCTAAAATTATCAAAGGTGATTTTGGTGATTCCAGGTAAGGTTCAATCCACTGCATATCTAATTGATCCCCTATATCGAGTGGTTTAATAGGATCATGAAATGAATAATTTGTTTGTTGGGATAAAACCTCAGTATAAAAGAATATAAAACAGAAAAAGATAATGAAGAGTCTTTTTATGCAGGAAGCTATTTTCCTGAAAGAAAAATGCACAGGTCCCATTTTCTCATTACTGAGGCTTGAGATGATGCCGCCAATAAAAGAATGGGTACCTGTGCAAAGCAGGTATTGATTGTTTTGTCTCATAACTGTTTCGGGTCTCAAGCCTACAGTAAAGAGACAATAGAGTTATACTGAATTTGCTCAACGAATATACAT
>CAMPIQ010000190.1 GCA_946886475.1 uncultured Chitinophagales bacterium
TAGTTAATTTTTTTTAACAATATGCAGCAATAAATTTGAAGAGCTTGTCTAATTCAAGCCGTGCAATAAATTTTACGATTGTTACAATCCTTTACCCCTATAAAAGACGCAAGTTGAATTTTTCTATTTAGGCGTTCACTAAGAATTGGTTTCAATAGATTTAAACACCAAAACAATTATTCACATGAGAAAATTTGCTTCGTTCTTTGCGATGCTAATGCTGTTTTCAGTATTTGCTATTGCACAAAATCGTACCGTTAAAGGTATTGTTAGAGATGATAAAGGGATACCTGTCCCATTTGCTACAATCACGGAAGCAGGTACACAAAATGGTACAACTGCTGATGCAACAGGTACATTTTCGTTGAGTATCAAGGAAGGCTCTCGTTTGGTAATTTCTGCTACCGGTTTTAATCCGGTAACTATAACACCAACTGCTGGAAGTATGGAAATTTCCCTGGTCGCTGCTTCTGGAGAATTACAAGAAGTGGTTGTAACAGCACTGGGAATCAAAAGAGATCAGAAAGCTCTAGGCTACGCTGTTTCACAAGTTAATCCTAATGAAGTTTTACAAAAGTCTGAGCCAGATCTCCTTAAGGGATTACAGGGTAAGGTTCCCGGAGTTGATATCAGGATTGGACAAGGTGCTCCCGGTGCAGCAACACGCATTCAAATTAGGGGTGTTTCTTCCATTGGTCTTTCAACACAACCATTAATCATTGTAGATGGAGCTCCTTACAGTAATATCGAAGTAGGAGCAGGAAGTGCTTTTTCAGGTGGAGGCGCATCAGGTACTAGTTTAGGGAACCTTGATGCAAACGATATTGAATCTATAAATGTGCTGAAAGGTGCCGCCGCTGCTTCCTTATATGGATCAAGAGCATCAAACGGTGTAATACTAATTACCACTAAGTCCGGATCAGCAAAGAAAGGAGCTAAACCTTTAAATGTTAATGTAAGATCTGGGTTTAGTATTGAAAAAATTGCAAATCTGCCTGATTTACAAAACACATATGGTGCAGGTGCAAACTTTGTTACCCAATCTTCCAATGGTTCCTGGGGTGCTGCATTCGGCAAGGGTGTAATATATAATGCATCTGGCCAGGTAGTGCGGCCATCTTCTTCAGGGATAGATTCTATTCCTGCTGGTACTTGGGCGGCTATGTTTGCAGCTTATCCTGAATTGTTTCCCGGGGGATTGGCTCCTTACAAAGCATCACCTGATAATGTTGAAAAATTATTTGAGACAGGTAGACTTTATGAAAATTCTGTTAATGTAAATGGTGGTAATGGCGGTACTTCTTTTAACCTTACTGCTTCTAATATTAGTCAGAAAGGTTACATTATGAATACCAGTTATACAAAAAACAATATTTCTGCCGGAGGTCAAACATCCGTAGGGAGGCTGACCGTTGGTGCTAGTGTTTCCTATGCCCGTTCCAAACAAGTGGGTGGATATTTTGGACAGGTTCAATCCTTCCTGACCGGATGGGGACGTACTTTTACCCAGGCAAGAAACTGGGATATCGCTGCCTGGCCAATCCAGGACAGAAATGGAAATCAAATAGGCTTTAATACCGGGCAGTATACCAATCCAATCTGGGCTGCTTATCACAATACCATTACAACACACGATGATCGCATGGTTGCTAATGCCCGGGCTTCTTATAAGGTAAATAACTGGATCACGATTAATTATAATTTGGGTGTAAATAACTATGCACTTTTCCGTGATGCCATCATTGATAAGAGCTCTTTAGGTAGTTCTAATAATGCTTTAGGTAGCATCACTGAATCAATTTACAGAAACATGGATCTTAATTCAACGCTTGTTGCCATGTTCACACCCAAGATTAATGATAATTTTACCCTGGATTTCAAAGTTGGAAGCGATGTATTCCAAAGACAAGCACGCTCACAGCAAGTTGAAGGTGTTGACTTTATAGTCCCTGGAATTTATAACCTGGGCAACACCAACAATAAGTTCTTCAACGCAGATTCAAGGAGCAAGAGAAGACTGGTAGGTGTGTTTAGTGATGCAACAATTGGCTACAAAAATTTTGCTTTTCTGAACGTTTCAGGCAGGATGGATCTTACTTCAACACTTCCTTATGATAATGCCCAATATTTTTATCCAGGTGTATCTGGTTCATTTGTATGGACAGACGCATTTGGCATAAAGTCAAATATGTTGAATTATGGCAAACTTCGTTTGGGATATGCAAGGGTGGGTAATGATGCCAACCCTCATAATGGTCAGGATGTATTTAATTTAAGCGCTACTTCTTTTCTTGGACAGCCAAGGGCTACCAGGGGAGGTACAACTTACGACCCGGATCTTACACCTGAATTTACCAGTGAAATTGAAGCTGGGGCAGATTTTCAATTATGGAATCGCAGGATTAATGCCGAGATTACCTGGTATGACAAGAAAACTACAGACCTGATTTATGCTGTAGATGTACCAGTTACTACAGGTTATTCAAGTTTCTATACTAATTTGGGAGAACTCCGCAACACTGGTTGGGAAATAGGGCTAACAGTAAAACCTGTAATGACCAACAATGTATTGTGGGAAGTACGTGGTGCTTTCACGCGTAACATTAACACAGTAGAAGAACTTGTTGAAGGTCTTGACCTGATTCATTATTCAGGATATTCTACACAAGGGGGTTTTTTACAGGCAGGTTCTCGCTTCAATTTTTTCAGAGGAACCAAACTGGCAAGATCTGAAGATGGAGAGATTTTAATTGACCCTAGCAGTGGCTGGCCTTTGGTTAATCCAACACCTGTTGATTTGGGAGGACAGCCTGAGCCAGAATATAAGCTGGGTTTGACTAATACTATTTCTTTTAAAGGCTTTAGTTTAAGTGCTTTATTTGATATTACTAAGGGCGGCATGTTCTTTTCAGAGTCCATCCAAAGCATGTTAGGACGTGGTGTAACAAAAGATAATGAGAACAGGGAAATCAACAGGGTTATAAGGGGTGTTTATGGAGATCCAAACCAAGTTACGGGGCCTGATGGTAATCCGATTTTCGTACCACTTTTAGTTGGTGGAAAAACAGTTCCTAACCAAACCAAGTTGTCTACAAATGACCTGTATTTTCAGGCTGGTATTGCTAATGCGAGTTCATTTGCAACTAACTCTGCTGGTGAGTTCGGCTTTTACGATGCTTCAGTTTATCGTTTACGTGAAATTACCCTGGCTTATGATTTACCTAAGTCAATTACCAACAAATTGAAAATCGACAGGATCAACGTTTCTCTTTCCGGTCGCAACCTATGGTACATTGCTCCAGGTACGCCTAAACATATAAATTATGATCCAGAAGTAAGTGCCTTTGGCACCAGTGCTGCACAAGGTTTTGATATTACCGGTGCGCCAAGTGCAAAAAGATACGGCTTCAATATCAATGTAGGGTTATAATTTAAATACTAACACTTATCTCTATTAATTATGAAAAAAATAAAAATAATTTTAATTCCCTGCATCGTTGCAATGCTTTTAATAACAACTTCAGGATGCAAGAAATACCTGGATGTGAACGAGGATTTAAACAGACCAACGAGTGTTCCTTTGACCACATTGTTGGCTAGTTCGCAACAAAGAATAGGTAGTGCATTTGCGCTGGGAACCACAATTGGTAATGGACTGGGTGTTTATACCCACCAGTTAATGCAATATGGCGGATTTAACCGCTATGGAATCACTGCAACAGGTACAGATGGAAGTTGGGGTACTTTATACAGCATCATCACAAATGTTGATGTGCTTATTGAACAGGCCACAGCAAGTGAGCAGTTTATGTATGCAGGCGTGGGAAAAGTTTTAAAAGCTTACACTGCAAGCATGATGGTGGATCTTTGGGGTGATATTCCATTTTCTGATTACAATAAATTTAAAGAAGGCATCAGGCAGCCTGCATTTGATGATGATGCAGCAATTTATCCTCAACTGATTTCTTTATTAGATGAAGCTATCCTTGATATTCAAAATCCAGCCCCACAAGCAAAACCAGGGGCAGATGATTTAGTATATAAAGGCAATGCTACCAGGTGGGTCAAAGCGGCCAATACAATTAAGTTGAAGTTATATACACAAATGAGATTGGTAGAAGATGTATCATCTCAGGTAACGGCTCTGTTAGCTGATCCTGCTAATTTAATCAATTCCCAAGCGGAAAGTTTCCTGTTTCCATTCGGTCCCTTTACAAGTACTGATGACAGGTATCCTGGATATAGTGATTATTCTGCTGCTCAGCGTGGTGGTCAAATTCCAAGCCATTGGATGTATGAAATTATGAAGGGTTATAATTCGGATATATATACAAACTTAGACGATCCGCGTATTCCTTATTATTTTTATAAACAGAAAACCGCATCTCAAAACCCGGAAAACTGTACTGATTACCGGGATGGAGGATTCATTACGCTTATTTTTGGATCTAATAGTCCTTGTGTAGGGGGATCAAATAGTAATACTTATACTTTACTGGGCATTTATCCTATTGGTGGCCGTTATGATGAAGGTTTGGGTCAAATAATAAATGCTTCTGGTGGTACATTAAATGCGGCTAATGCCGGAACCGGAGCAGCTCCCCAAAGAGCTCTTACCTATGCCGACCGTTTATTCCTGGAAGCTGAACTCATTAATGCGGGCCTTGCACCAGGTGATGAAAAAGCAGTATTTAGTGCAGCCTTAAATGCTGCTTTTGCCCAAGTTGATCATGTAATCGTTAATTTTATCAAACCCTCTCAGGCAGTTCCAGTGTTGGCAACTCAGGCAGCTACGACTACCTATAAAAGTGGTGTGTTAGCTGAATATGATGCTGCGGGTTCAGCCACAGAAAGACTGGAGCATATTATGACTCAAAAGTGGTTATCACGTTTTGGAAACTCAGCTGACAACTATACAGATTATCGCAGAACAGGATTTCCAAAATTATTCAGACCTGCACCGGAAGGAAATGTTACAGAGGTTGTTGTGCCAGGTGGAACAGCTGGGCTAGGCGCAAAGGTTGTTCCTGTTTCTAATGGTACACCTTATCCCTTGTCGCTTCCATGGCCTCAGGACGAAATAAATAAAAATAGTAATGCACCAGCCCAGAAAGTGCTAAACACCTATAAAGTATTTTGGCTGCCATAAAC
>CAMPIQ010000191.1 GCA_946886475.1 uncultured Chitinophagales bacterium
GAAAAACCTCGGAGGTTGATTGAGCAACCTCCGAGGTTCCTCCTGCAACCTCCGAGGTTCCCCTCGGCAACCTCCGAGGTTCCCCCCGGCAACCTCCGAGGTTGGCCTGTATGGCCTAAAATCAAAAGTCCCCGGGAAGCAGTACCCGGGGAACTTTTATTGTCTCTCACAAAGCAGAATTATTTATAATCGATGGTATTTTTAAGGTCAGTCTTATTAGCAGTTACTGGTATAGACTGTCTGATCTCTTTTTTCGCTGCATCGGTATCCGGATTTTCTTCGATAAACATGGAAGCCAGCGTAGGCGCTATCACCAGTGACACAATCGACATCAGTTTTATCAGGATATTCATGGAAGGGCCGGAAGTATCCTTGAAGGGATCACCAACCGTGTCGCCGGTTACAGAAGCCTTATGCGGCTCCGAACCTTTATAATAGGTCTGACCGTTGATATCCACACCCTTTTCAAAACTTTTCTTGGCATTATCCCAGGCGCCGCCTGCATTATTCTGGAACATTCCCATTAATACACCACTCACAGTGGCGCCTGCAAGAAATCCTCCCAAAGCCTCAGGACCCATTAAAAATCCAACTATAAGTGGCGATACAATTGCAATAGCCCCCGGAAGCATCATTTTTTTAATGGAAGCTTCAGTTGAAATGGCTACACATTTATCATATTCAGGTTTGCCTTTTCCTTCCATGATGCCCGGGATCTCGCGGAACTGGCGGCGCACTTCTTCCACCATGCTCATGGCAGCCTGCCCAACCGCACGGATGGCCAGTGAAGAAAAGATAAAAGGTATCATTCCCCCTACAAAGAGCGAGGCCAGAACATCCGCTTTATAAATATTAATGCCATCCATTTCAAAGCCATTGGCATTTACCACACCTACATAGGCTGCAAAAAGGGCCAGAGCGGTTAAAGCGGCGGAGGCTATGGCAAATCCTTTACCCGTAGCGGCAGTTGTATTTCCTACCGCATCAAGGGTATCCGTTTTTTCACGTACCTCTTTGGGTAGCTCGCTCATTTCTGCAATTCCTCCTGCATTATCTGCAATAGGACCAAAAGCGTCAATGGCCAGTTGCATGGCAGTGGTGGCCATCATTCCGGCTGCAGCTATGGCAACACCATAAAGACCGGCAAAATAATAAGAACCATATATACCACCTGCCAGCACCAGTATGGGAAGAAAAGTAGATTCCATACCCACGGCAAGTCCTCCGATCACATTTGTTGCATGACCCGTAGCTGACTGGCGTGTGATGCTTTTCACTGGGCGTTTGCCCATTGCAGTATAGTATTCCGTAATAATGCTCATTAACGTACCTACTACCAGGCCTACGATAATGGAAGCAAAAACATCCATTTTATCAAACTCAAAACCTCTCAGGTACATCTGACCATCAGGTAAAATAAATTCGCACAGGAAATAGGCGGCAATGGCGGTTAGGATAATTGAACCCCAGTTGCCCATGTTCAATGCATTCTGAACTACGCCTGTATTGATCCCTGCCTTGTCTGAAATCCGGACGAAAAAAGTTCCAATTATTGAAAAAAGAATTCCAATACCTGCAATCAGCATAGGTAATAGGATAGGGGAGAATCCGGAAAATCCATCTTCAAGTCCTTCTGTTGAACCAATATTCCCGTAAACTTCATGTCCCAGCACAATGGTTGCCAGAACAGTTGCCACATAAGAGCCAAAAAGATCAGCGCCCATACCTGCAACATCACCCACATTATCGCCTACGTTATCGGCAATGGTGGCCGGGTTACGGGGATCATCTTCAGGAATACCGGCTTCCACCTTTCCAACAAGGTCAGCGCCAACATCGGCTGCCTTTGTATAAATACCGCCACCCACACGGGCAAAAAGTGCAATGGATTCCGCTCCTAAAGAAAATCCGGTTAACACTTCAATGGCGCGGGTAACATCGTGATGTGTGGCTACCACGTCGGGAGCCAGCCATTTTAATAATACAATGAATAAGCCTCCCAGGCCCAATACGGCCAGGCCTGCAACTCCCATTCCCATAACGGCGCCACCTGTAAAAGATACTTTCAGTGCTTTTGAAAGTGAGGTGCGGGCTGCATGAGCTGTACGGACATTGGCTTTGGTAGCTGCCCTCATGCCAATGTAGCCGGCCAGTGCACTGAAAAATGCACCAATAAGAAAAGCCACCGCAATAAACCAGTGTGATTCTTCACTGCTGCTTCCCATATAGCCCAGCAAAAGCGCTACTATAATTCCGAAATAGGTCAGAATTTTCCATTCAGCTTTAAGAAAGGCCATGGCACCTTCAGCAATATAATTACTGATCTCTTTCATGCGGTCTGTTCCCGCATCCTGTTTGCTAACCCATGAAAATTTCCAAAGCGTATACAATAAACCGATCAACCCCATAATAGGGACGAGGTAAACGTAAGAATCAAAAGAAGTCATGTAGAAAATGTTTTGTGAATCCCGATTTTTTCGGGAGGCAAAGATAGGGGTTGAGGTGGATTTTGCTAATGCAGGCCGGGATTGTTTTTTAGAATGAATACCGCAGGCAACGGCTTTTATGCATTAAACGGGTAACCGGTTCTATTTAAATGTTTACTTCCTGGTAAAAAACCTGAATCCCAGTGTGCTATTTTCCATGTCTGATGCCTACATCTCCGTTTACAGAAAATCCATCTCAGTTTATTAGCATACGTCGGTATTTCTTGTAAAATTTCAATAGAACAAAAATCAGGATTAACCTTTTAATTGTAAGAAGGCTTCACTCAGACACCCGATCATACCGGTAGGCGTCATGGCTTCCCTGCTGAATTTATGAGCTGCAAAATCTCCGGCCAGCCCATGAAGATAAACGCCCAGTATCGCAGCCCTGGCAGGTGGGTATTGCTGCGCCAGCAGGGAAGTGATCATCCCGGTCAGTACATCTCCGCTTCCTCCTTTGGCCATTCCTGCATTACCTGTGCTGTTGAAAAATGAAAGACCTTCCGGTGTTGTGATCAAACTTCTATGACCTTTCAATACAATAATGATAGAATGCTCTTTGGATTTTTTTAATGCTGTGTCTTTTCTGTCAAAATCAGAATGATGTTCACCGAATAAACGGTCGAATTCTTTTGGATGAGGAGTAAGGATGGAATAGGGTGGCAATTGATGTAATAAATCTTTTTGCAGCGATAAACAATTTAGTCCATCGGCATCTATCACAAGCGGCTTCCGGTAACGCCTGCAGATAAAAGAAATGAGATTTTGGGTATCATCAGCTGTACCTATGCCCGGGCCAATTCCAATAGCATGGTATTTTTCAATGTCTGCGGGTAATTGTGACAGTATGTTTTCATTTTCATCTGTCATCACCATGGCCTCCGGTAAGGAGATTTGCATGATCTCATATCCGCAACCGGGAAGATAACAGGTGAGTAATCCTGCTCCGGTATGAATGCATGCTTTTGCTGCAAGTACGGCTGCGCCTATCTTACCATAACTTCCTGCAATGATCATGGCGTGACCGAAATTTCCCTTGTGTGCAAATTCCTTTCTAGGCTTGTAAATAGTGCGGGCCAGACGGTCCACCACATAAAAATGATCAACAGGTGTTTCAGAAATAAAACCCGGATGCAGTCCAATATCAATGAGATGTACATGACCGGTATATGGTCCGTTCTCCTGTAATAACAAACCGGTTTTGTAAGTCTGGAAAGTAAGTGTGTGATCTGCTTTTACTTTTACATAACCAAGTGATGTTCGGTCGGCAAACATTCCCGACGGCATATCAATGGAAATGACCAGTGCATTTGTCTGGTTGATATGTTTCACTATTTCAGATGCCAGTCCTTCCAGCGGATGATGAAGACCTGTTCCGAATAAAGCATCAATTATAATATCTGAGGACGATAATGCAGGAAAATGTTCTCCTGATTCCAGCAGGAAGATATCTGTTGTAACAGCCTGTAGTTTCGCAAGGTTTAACTGGAAGTCCGTGGATGCTCTTTTCCCGTTTTCAAAAACATAAACCGATACCGGAAATCCATTTTGCAACAGCATTCTTGCAATGGCCATGCCGTCGCCTCCATTATTTCCCTTGCCGCAAAATATGTTGAAATGAGTACCAGGACTGAATTGAAGCAGAATCCATTCCGTGCATTTTTTTGCCGCTCTTTCCATCAGGTCAACAGATGAAACGGGTTCGTGTTCCATTGTATATTGGTCCCATTCCCTTACCTGTTGAGCGGTGAGTATATTCACTGTCCGAAGTTAACAGAACTGTACTGAATGGAAATATTGGTTGATGAATGCCTTATTACAACCTGTATATTGTCATCCTCCATCTTCTTCCTGTTCCACATCTCTTCCATCGTATGGACCAAACAGATTATACATTTTTTTAGATGCGCGGTATACACCCGGGTTGTATTTGTTGCCGGCAATGATGATGGTAACTTTTTCGTCGGTAAGCCTGGCAAAAGCAGAATTGAAACCATGCCAGCGTCCGTTATGGTAGATCACTTTTTTATCATTGGGTAACATCAGCAGGTGCCAGCCAAGGCCATAATTTTTTGTTCCGGCCTTTTCATGGCTGTATGGTTTGAATGCCGAATCGAGCAGGGCCGGGCTGATGATCTTTCCATGATACAAAGCCTGGTCCCATTTTAAAAGATCGCGCGGTGTTGAATAAATATTTTTATCTCCATAGGGGCCATCTGAAAAATCAAGCGTCCAGAATGCACCATTAGGCTGGTAAGAATACACCACCGCCGTATCCGCAATTGTTTTCACAAAACTGTGATGCATTTGCAGGGGATCGAAGAAATTATCTTCCATGTACTGAGGGTAAGGAACTCCACTAACCCGCTCAATGATGGATGCAAGTACCACATAATTGGTATTGCAATAATTGTAACGTTTACCTGCCGTAAAAGCTTTATTGGGCTTCCATTCAGCCAGTGTTCTTAGAACGTCTTCATTGGTTGCAGGTAAATTCCTGTCCCAGCCTTTCTCTTCCATGTAATACAGGTAATTGGGTAAACCGCTTCTGTGGTTAAGCAGCATTTTTACCGTAACATCTGTATATGGAAAATTGGGGATGAATTTAGTAACCAGGTCATTCAGATTCATTTTGCCTTCCTGTACCAGCTTAAGA
>CAMPIQ010000192.1 GCA_946886475.1 uncultured Chitinophagales bacterium
GTAAAATAAAAAGAGCCTACTATTTCAGGAGTCAGCAGGCTGATTTAATGAAACAGCATATGAATGCCAGTCCCTACCCTGTTATCTTTTGCGGTGATGTGGGTGATGTGCCTAACTCATATGCCTATTTCAAATTAAAAAAGAATATGCAGGATGCCTTTCTGGAAAAAGGTTCGGGATTGGGAAGAACATTCAGGTTCATTTCACCAACCCTGAGAATTGACGCGGTGCTGGCTGATGAAAGATTTAAGATAAAACAGTTTGAAATGCCTGAATTCAATTATTCAGATCACCTTCCATTGCTCACCGACCTTGAATTGAAATAAACTAAAAACTAAAACCTGCCTGGCTGGCAGGGAAAACCAGTTTGGTGCTTTTACGGGTACCATTCACCGTTACATGAAGAATGTTTATCTGTTCAGAAGTGAAATCGTGAAGCAGGGTATTATTCACATCAATTTTCCTGGCCGCCGGCACCAACAACACTTCAAGATAAACATACGCGGATTCCTTATCTGCCTCATATCCCACATAATTTAATCTGGCTGGCTTACCATCAACAACTATCGAAAGGTGATTCGCCATATAAGCGGGAATATATTTATCAAAGGAGGATTTATCCTTTCCGGTTGTAATATCCAGGGTGGTACCATTATTCTTTTCAAGAATGGCTTCCAGGTCGTCAGCAAACATTTTACAACTTATTTCAAGCGCTTTTGATGCAGTATTGTGACTGATCTCTGTCACGGAAAGGTAAAATGGATGCACGGATGATGTGTTCTCTGAAATAAATGCCGGCTCCGCGGATGGTTTGAAGGCAAAAAAAGAAAAACCAAAAACAAAAAACCATTTATACAGCATTAGCACCATCAGAATAGATTTTTTTTCCTTTACAAAAGTCTGGTTTATTTTGAAGCCCTGAAAATTTAAAGCGTTAAAACTAGAAATGGGTTTGGGAACGTATTGTCCCTTCTCCTTACATTGGCACATGGAAGATTTTGGTTTCTATTTTCAATTTGGCTGGGATCATATCATTGATATCGGCGCTCTGGATCATATCTTTTTTATTGCTGCCCTGGCAGCCATTTACATGCTTAAGGACTGGAAACAGGTATTGATACTGGTTACTGCTTTTACTTTAGGCCATGCGATAACTATGATACTCAGTTCAAAAAATTTAATTGAGGTCAATACAGGATGGATCGAATTTCTGATCCCCTGTACTATTGTAGTTACGGCCCTGAGCAATCTTTTTCAGAAAACTTTTACACAAAGAACTATACGCATCAACTATTTTTTAGCGTTGTTCTTTGGCCTCATTCATGGTTTGGCCTATGCCAACCTTATAAAATTCATGATCACCGGTGAACAGGATTTCGTATGGTCGTGGTTTAGTTTTAGTGTAGGTTTGGAAGCGGGACAGATACTTGTGGTTTTTCTGATCCTTTTACTGGCCCAGCTGTTTGTCGGGATTTTTAAATTAAATCGCAGGATCTGGGTAATGACCGTTTCAGTTGCGGTGTTGATCTTTGCATTAAAAATGGCTATTGAAAGAGTGCCGTAATGTGCCATGATCGGTTATTGGTTGCAAAGCCCTTAACTACATCAAGATTTTGCATAATTTACTGCCTCCTTCCAACATAATTTTATATATCACATAAATCAATAACACATGAAGAAAGTTTTCTTGTTTTTTGCATCGGCAGGTATCTTACTTACCTCTTTTGCTCAGAACATTCAAAACAACCCCGGCTCTAACCATGGAAATAAGTTTGAGCAGCTTGGCACTATATTGCCAACTCCCAACCAGTACAGGTCGGCCAGTGGTGCACCAGGTCCAAAATACTGGCAGCAAAGATGCGATTATGACATCAGGGCAACCCTTGATGAAGTAGCATTGAAGCTGACAGGTTCTGAAACGGTAACCTACTACAACAATTCTCCCGATGTATTAACCTATTTATGGCTGCAGCTGGATGAAAATGAGCACAGCACCATCAATAATGCCAACTACCAGAACAGCAGCACCATGCCCAACCGCGGTGTTCAGTTATCGCAACTGGAAAATATGGAGAACAACAAAGCTGACAATGGTTATGGTCATATCATCACCAAACTCACAGATGCTGCAGGCAAACCCCTGAAGTACACCATTAACAAGACCATGATGAGGATTGAATTACCTCAGGCCTTAAAACCAGGTCAGAAATTTATTTTTAAATGCGACTGGAATTACAAAATTCCGGATCGTATTTCCATGGGTGGCCGTGGCGGTTATGAATATTTTGCTGAAGATGAGAATTATATCTTCACCATTGCACAATGGTATCCCCGGCTTTGTGTGTATACCGATTATACCGGTTGGCAGAATAAGCAGTTTACCGGGCGTGGTGAATTTGCACTCACCTTCGGAAACTTTAAAGTTCAGATGACGGTTCCTTCCGATCATGTTGTTGGTAGTACAGGAGAATGTCTCAACTATGCACAAACGCTTTCACCTGCCCAGCAGGCGCGCTGGAAAAAAGCCCAGACCTCCAAAGATGTTATTGAGATCGTAACACTTGCAGAAGCTAAGGCAGCAGAATCTAAAAAGAGCAAGGCAAAAAAAACCTGGATTTTCAAAGCGGAAAATGTACGTGATTTCGCATGGACCTCTTCGCGCAAATTTGTGATGGATGCCATGCCTGTATCTGTTGAAGGTAAAAAGATCATGTGCATGAGTTTTTATGGTAAAGAAGCCTATAACCTGTGGCGCAGGTATTCCACCAAGGTGGTTGCGCATACCATCAAGACCTATTCCAAATATTCTATCCCCTATCCTTATCCAACAGCACAAAGTGTTGAAGCCTCCAGTGGTATGGAATATCCCATGATCTGTTTCAATAACGGCCGTACCAATAAGGATGGCTCCTATAGCGAACAAACCAAATATGCAATGATTGGTGTGATCACACACGAAGTTGGACATAACTTCTTCCCGATGATCATTAACAGTGATGAAAGACAATGGACATGGATGGATGAAGGCATCAATTCATTTGTACAGTTTTTAACACAGGAAGAATTCGACAATCGTTATCCTTCGCGCAGAGGAGCTGCATGGGCTATAACCGATTATATGAAGCTGCCAAAGGACCAGCTGGAACCTATCATGGTAAATTCTGAGAATATTGTACACTTTGGAAACAACGCCTATGGCAAACCTGCTACCGCTTTGAACATTCTCAGGGAAACCATCATGGGACGTGAATTATTTGACTACGCATTCAGGGAATATTCACGTAGATGGGCATTCAAACATCCTGAACCTGCCGATTTCTTCCGTACCATGGAAGACGCCAGCGGAGAAGACCTTGACTGGTTCTGGAGAGGATGGTTCTACGGAACAGATGCCGTAGATATCTCGCTGGATTCAGTAAAATACGCAAGAGCTGAAGCCGGAAATAACCGTCCGGGAAATAACCGCCCGAATCTGCAACCCCTGGCAAAGCCATCACCGGTAATAGAAGATATCAGCAAGATCAGGAACCGTGAAGCAGGAATTGAATTTCAAACTGATGTTGATACTTCACTGAGAGATTTCTACTGGAGGTACTCCCGTGGTATTGAAGCTTATGATACAGCAAAATATGCGATGCCACAAGGTGGATTTGGATCTCCTGAACCGCTGACCGAAGCTGAAAAGGCAAACCTTACCGGAAAACATTTTTATGAACTGCACTTCAGCAATAAAGGCGGACTGGTTTCACCAATCATTATTGAATGGACATTTAAGGATGGAACAAAAGAAATTGACCAGATCCCCGCACAGGTTTGGAGAATGAATGAAAACAGCGTAGTGAAATTCTTTATGAAGGACAAAGAAGTGGCCTCTATTACGCTGGACCCATTGCAGCAAACAGCGGATATCGATCCTTCTAACAATAATTGGGGCGGACCAGAGGGCCAGCCCAGCAGGTTCCAGGTATTTAAAATGAAGCAGGCTGAGAGAGGATTTTCAAATAATGTGAACCCTATGCAGAAAGCCCGGGAGAAGAAAGATTTTTGATGTCATTTTATATTTAAAAAAGGCCGTTCAAATGAACGGCCTTTTTTATTGCATTAATATATTATACCTTACTTCAACACAACCATTTCCACCTCAATTATTTTTTATGAACCCTAACGAACTATTGATCCACAGGTTTTATTCCTGCTTTGGGAATAAAGACTACCTGGGCATGCAAAATTGCTATTCTGATCAAGCAGTTTTTAACGATCCGGTTTTTCAAAATTTAAATGCAGCAGAAGTGAAGTCCATGTGGGAAATGTTTTGTAAAAAAGGGAAAGACCTTGTAGTTCATTTCAGCAATGTTAATTCCGGTGAAGTGCATGGAACAGCTAAATGGATAGCCCACTATACTTTTTCACAAACCGGGAAAAAAGTGGTGAATAAGATTGAAGCAAAGTTCCGGTTTGAAAATGGACTGATCATATATCATGAAGATGATTTTAATTTTTACAATTGGGCAAGCCAGGCTTTGGGATTACCCGGAATTTTATTAGGAAAAACTGCTTACCTGAAAAATAAGGTCAGGAAATCAGCAATGAAGAACCTGGATAGGTTTATGAAGTCAACAGCCTGATTATTTGATTTGCAAAAAATCAGTTGTTCTCCTTATCAATTCCATTTCATTCTGCCTGGAAAATATAAATTATTTCCAGGATGGCATTTCTTTCAGCAACAGCAGATCATTTTCCTTTTTCCATCCGATTGTACTGATTCCATTTGTAATGATAATATAATCTACCGGTACACTGATATTGTATCTCAATACCTGCTGCAAAACAGTTTCGCTCAGTTTTACTTCGGGTTCCTTGCATTCTACCAGCATCCAGGGCTTATGCAACCGGTCATAGATCAATATGTCAAATCTTTTCTTCAGCTCCCCCAGCCTGATCTCCTTTTCAAGCGCAATAACAGTAGAAGGATAGTGTAAGTAATTTACCAGATAGTTTACGAAATTCTGCCTCACCCATTCTTCGCCGGTTAACAATAGCCATGATTTACGGATCGTATCAAAAA
>CAMPIQ010000193.1 GCA_946886475.1 uncultured Chitinophagales bacterium
GGATAGAAGAGGTAAATACACCACCGATCATTGGCAATACTATTGGTTTCATTACATCAGTGCCTACTCCGGTTGACCATAACACGGGTATAAGTCCAAATAAGGAAACACATACCGTCATTAATTTTGGCCGCAGTCTTTTGGCGGCTCCCCTGATAACATATTCCTTTAGATCTTCTTTAGTTATTGTTTCATTTGAATTTCCTTTTTGCTGCACCAGTTGCTTTATGGCATCATTCAGGTAGATCACCATTACAATACCGGTTTCAACCGCTATTCCAAATAATGCAATAAATCCTACTGCAACCGCCACTGAAAGATTAACGCCCCAGAAATAAATTAGATAAGCCCCTCCTATTAATGCAAATGGAATTGTGATCAGGCTAAAAAAGGCTTCCCTGATGGAATGAAAAGCAAAATATAAAGAGAAGAAAATAATGACCAGCACAATAGGAGCCATGATCAGCAGGCTTTTTTGACCTCTTATCAGGTTTTCATATTGACCACTCCATTCCAAAAAATATCCCTGAGGCAGCATTCCTTTTTCGCGGTTGATCTTTTCCATTGCTTCTTTTACCGTGCTGCCAAGGTCACGGCCTCTTACATTAAACATCACTGCACCACGCAAGATGGCATTTTCGGAAGTGATCATGGGTGGTCCGTCTTCAAAGGCAATATCAGCAACTGCACTGAGTGGCACTTCACCAAAAACGGGAGACTGAAGTGGGATACGCCTGATCTGTTCTAAACTATTTCTGTATTCCTGGGCCAGGCGCACACTGATGGCAAATCTTTGCCGGCCTTCAACTGTCTGACTAACCGGTGATCCACCTAATGCGCTTTCCACTGTGGCATTCACATCATCCACATTTAAACCATATCGCGCCATGTCTGCACGTCTTACATCAATGGAAAGATATTTACCACCGGTAATGGGTTCCACATAAAGATCAGTAACACCAGGTGTACCTTCAAGCGCTGATTTTACTTTTTCAGAAACCTGTGCTATTTGATGTAGATCCTGCCCATATACTTTTATACCGACATCAGTTCTTATTCCAGTAGCAAGCATATTTATCCGGTTGATGATTGGCTGGGTCCAGCCATTGACAACCCCGGGGATCTGTAATTTTTTATCCAGCTCACTGATAATATCAGCTTTTGTAATTCCTTCCCTCCATTCCGACCTGGGTTTCAGCATGATTATGGTTTCGATCATGCTTATTGGAGAATTATCTGTTGCTGTGCTGGCGCGACCGGCCTTACCCAGAACCTTATCTACTTCCGGAACCGACTTAATTATCTTATCCTGGATCTGCAAAATGCGCTTTGCTTCCGTGTTTGAAATATCAGGCAGCGTTACCGGCATGAACAAAATACTTTGTTCATCCAGTGGCGGCATAAATTCTGAACCCAGGCTTTTCAAAAGTGGTATTGAGATCAGCAAAGCAATGATATTGACTGCCAGGGTGGTCTTTCTCCATTTCAGTATGGTTCTGATAACAGGTTCGTATATGCGCTCCAGGAAACGATTCACAGGGTTGGCATGATCAGGCCTGAATTTACCTTTCATGAAAAAGGAGATCAATACAGGCGCCAGCGTCAACACCAGAATGGCATCTACAATCATAATGAAGGTCTTGGTAAATGCAAGCGGATGGAATAATTTACCTTCCTGTCCCGTAAGCATGAACACCGGCAGAAAAGAAGTTATAATGATAACAGTGGCAAAGAATACGCCCCTTGAAACCTGTTTACTGGATCTCTCTATAACCGACAGGCGTTCTTCTTCCGTTATCCAGTTTTCCTTATTTTTTTTCTTTCGTTTACGCCAGATCATATATTATTCTTTTGTTGTTCCTGCCAGAGCGTATATCGTTCCGACAGGTGTTTGTATGCGTTCTCACTCATGATGATCCCATTATCTACAATAACACCTATGGCCAGGGCAATACCTGTCAGGGACATGATATTTGAGGAAATGTCAAATGCATTCAATAAAATGAAACTGGTAGCAATGGTTATCGGTATCTGAATGATAATACTCAATGCGCTTCGCCAGTGAAAAAGAAAAATGATCACAATGATGGATACCACGATCATTTCCTCGATAAGTGTTTTTTTAATGCTTTCTATGCTTTCCTCAATTAATTCACCCCTGTCGTAAACAATGTCAAACTTCACTCCCTGAGGCAGGCCCCTGGCCACCTCCAGCATTTTTGCTTTTACATTATTAATGACGGCATCTGCATTTTCTCCATACCTCATCACCACAATACCCCCAACAACCTCCCCTTCTCCATTCATGTCAAATATTCCAAGTCTTGTTTGACCGGTCATTTGTACTACCGCAACATCAGCAATGGTTACGGCAATGCCATTTTTTGTTTGTATGGGAATATTTTCAATTTCCCCGATGGATTGCAAATAACCTGAGGTTTTAATTACATAACCTATGTCGCTTAATTCAAATTTGCTTCCGCCACTTTCATTATTATTGGATCTGACCGCAGAAATAATATTATTAATTGCGAGGTTGTAATAAAGAAGCTTATTGGGATCAACTGTTATTTGATATTGCTTTTGAAATCCGCCAAATGACGCGATTTCACTTACACCGGAAACATTTTGTAAGGCAAACTTTATATACCAGTCCTGTAAGGCCCTTTGTTCTCCCAGGTCCATTTCAGGTGCATCCAGTGTATACCAGAGAATATGCCCAACACCCGTGCCATCGGGTCCCAGCTGTGGACTTACACCTTCGGGAAGCGATTGAGAAACCGTACTTAGTCTTTCCAACACCCTTTCCCTTGCCCAATAAACATCTACATCATCTTCAAAAATGATATAGATGAAACTCATCCCAAACATGGAGTTGGCCCGCACATACTTGATCCGCGGCAGGCCCTGAAGGTTGGTTACCAGCGGATAGGTTATCTGATCTTCTATTAATTGAGGACCTCTCCCCATCCATTCCGTAAATACGATCACCTGGTTCTCGGAGAGGTCAGGAATGGCATCAATAGGATTTTCCTTTACAGATAGGATACCCCATACAAAAAGACCAGCCGCTAAAATCAGAACAACAAATCTGTTCCGTAAGGACCATTCGATAATACGATGAACCATAACAATTTTAAATGTTGTATAGCTTCTGCTAATTCAAACCCTGCCGGGTCAACTTCTGCTTTTTTGAAATAGGCTTACTGGTACTTTTAAAACTTTAAGCCTGAAATTCAAAAATGAAAGTTGTAAATCTTAATTCAAAAACTGAATAAGCATGTATGATGCTTTAACCAGGGAAGAATTGCCTGGATGTAAGTGAAGGTATCAAATGCGGAATACGCGATTGCGTTTATAAATGGCGACGTCCCAACTTCGGGGCGGGGCATGGCTTTCAGGATGAAAGCGGAGGTTTTCAGTTAATGCAGCCTGGTTATTTTCAGCTGCAATATAATTGTGTTGGTCAGGTGAAATTTTAAACAACTGAAATAAAGCAAAGGATGCTTTTTGATCGTCCTGGATCTTTACCCAACTGTTAACATCGTGGCAACATCCATTATCAACATTTTCCTGCTGTTCCATGCCACATTTACCACATGTCTTTTCCCTGCTGTCTGACCACAACGACCAGTCGGCCAATTTACCCATGCAATAATGTACATGTATAGATGTACCGCTGGAGGTAACAGCGTAAATGATTAATAATATGGAAGCCAGTATTCGCTTCATCCGGGGTAAAACTACATTTTATATTTAAGCGCTTCAATAACTTAACCGGGTTTTTTAGTTAAGTTTTTTAATAAATCCTTCCTTTTCCCCTGTTTCCCTTCCTGGAAACACAATGATCACTATTGTCCACCCCCACTTCCTTTATAATATTCCGGATCCGCTTCCTCAATTAAAATGATCTCCAGCTCAATAATACGTATTGGAGGAAGAGGAAACTAAAAGACAGCTAAGACAGGATACAGAACAGGCCTGTCTTAATAAAGACCAATGCTTATAAGCGGTATATCATTCAAAAAAAATAGCATTGAAGGTGGCGGATAATGGTACCGGAATGCCGGAAGAGATACTGGAAAATATCTTCATTCCGTTCTTCAGCACTAAAAAAAATGGAAGCTGCTTGGATTAAGTTTGTGCAATCAAATAGTGATGTTGCATAAGGAAATATCCAGATACAATCATTTGAGGGAAAGGGGCCGGTGGTTTCCTTATTTTTTGGTTAAGGGATCAGGTTTTTACTACAGGCTGCAAAAACATGAAATGCTTTTTCTCAACATGGTCCGGCCTGTCTATTTCTATGATCTTAAGATCGCCATGTGGTTTATAATTTTCATTGTCAATGAGCTGCTGAACTTCGGCTTCAAGTTCCTGATGGGTGGTTGCAGATAAGATTTTATAGCCGGTGATCTTCTCTTCCATTACCTATAATTTATCCGGATCAATTAAAAAACAATGCCAGTTACCCTTCAGGCAGTTTCAGCAGTCAGAAAATTCTAACCCTTCTTTAATACCATTTTTGCTCACGGATATTGATGTTTGCACCAGGGATTTTAACTTTGAATCATGAAGGGTGACCATGAAATAAAAAAGCAGGAACTGGTGGATCTTCTGGAGGACCTGGATTCGCCTTTTCACCTGGTGGTATGGAATGATGAGGTGAATACATTTGAATGGGTGATTGAAACCCTGATGGAAATATGTAATCATTCGCACGAACAGGCAGAACAGTGTGCCTATATTATACACTTCCGCGGTAAGTATGCCGTAAAGCAGGGAAGTTACGATGAACTCAAACCCATGTGCGATGCCATTACTGAAAGAGGTATTGGTGCAACGGTGGAGGAAATGGCGTGATGGGAGGAGACGTGGGGCTGGAGTCGGGAGTAGCGCGTATGGAGTGTAGAGTCTGAAGTTCAAAGTTCAAAGTTCAAAGTCGGGTCGTTTATAGAATACAATATTTTTCTGCATTGGACATTGTAGTCAACGCTGTATTTAGTCCGCTGACTTTGAACTTTGAACTATGAAATTAGTACGCTGACTTTGA
>CAMPIQ010000194.1 GCA_946886475.1 uncultured Chitinophagales bacterium
GTACAACAGAAACAGAAGGTAAAGGAGCTCCGGTTTCGTCGGTTACCGTTCCGGTCACTTCCCGGCTTTGGGCCAATACAAACTGGGGAAGAGAAAATAAAATGATTAACCATGCGAGAAGCAGTGATTTTTTCATAAAGCTTAATTTAACGTTTTTTGGTTTATGTGATCTGTTCAGGTAAGGCTACAGAGTATAAGAATTCACAGCGTACAAATTCATATAAAAATTACGGATAAATACCGCTCCCTTTACATTTTTTTTTGTTTTTTATACAACTTCGTCTTTCTATTAAATACGAGACAGGCAGGAAGTCGTATCCGTATTTTACCAAAAAAAATCAACATTTAAAATAAGGGCCGTTTCTCAACGGCCCTTTGTTGTTTTTGGTTTTCAGGTTATACTTTGTTGTTTAAAATTTTATCCATCTTTTAAACAGTGAAGGCTTATGGCTTATCCCACCACACTTTACCATACTGGGTGTTCTGTCCGCCGAATTGTCTTTGTAATGCTTCATTATAATTTTCAGCATTATTAAAAGCTTCGTTATCGGGATAGCCCAGTCTTGTTGGAACAGCTTTTCCACCAGGCGAAACCAGATTATCGGGATAGCCTGTTCTTCTCCATTCGGCCCAGGCTTCATAACCGTGCATAAACAGATGAACATAGCGCTGGTTTGCGATCTGTTCAAGTGCCCTTGCCGGATTATAGATCACTTCTGCATTGGCCAGATAAGCTGCAAGACCGGTTGTACTACCTGTCCATTGGCGGAATGACTGTTCAATTGCCAGATCGTAATTTGATTTGGCGGCTACATCCCCACCAGGTATCCATCCTCTTTTGGCAGCTTCTGCCAGTGCAAATAATGCCTGCGAATAGGTAACCAGGTAGATCGGTGCATTCTGTGCATAGAGCGCCGTGCCAAGCAGGGAAACGCCTGTTGTATTGGGAATACCATTGGTTGTTCCGAATTCCAGACCAACATAGTTGCCTCCATTAATGGTTGGCTTACCATAAACCGCAAGCCTTGGATCGCCCAATGGCTCCATGTAATCAACCAGGGTTTCAGTAAGCGCCCACCATTCCCTGTTTTGAGATACTACCTGTCCGTACCAGTAATTCTGGTTATTGGCATCTGCAAGATGCTTGAAAACAAAATTATCCGAATTGGAAGTCATGATACCATTATTCCTTGCCTTATTGAATTCATCTGCAGCTTTTGTTGCATTCACCTCGGAAAGACGCAGTGCCATGAGCATGTGAATGGTGTTTCCAAATTTTTTCCATTTGCTCATGTCACCATTGTAAATGATATCGCCGGAAATACTACCTGTTGTGATCTGGGCATTGGCTTCATCAAGTAACGCAAACAGGGCATTATAGATCGACTCCTGTGTATCGTATTCAGGAGTAAAATCTTCCTGGCCTTTTAATGCCTGCGTGAAAGGAACATCGCCCCATCTGTCAGTAATATTCCAGAAATAATAAGCCTTCAGGATCTTGGCAACGGCCAGCTGATTTACATTAGGCATCACTGCCAGATCCTGTGCAGTAAGAACCGTTTCAATATTCATTAAAGGACCGGTATACCAGCCATAAAAACTTGTGCTTCCGTCCGGATAAAGTGAAGCACCTACATATTGGGTTTCCGCTAAATACTGGGCCATAAATTCTCCTTGTGGTGAAGAGCTCAGTCCAGGCAGGGAGAGCATGGCATTTGCCAGTAATTGCGCAGCGGAAGCCTGGCTAGGAACGTTGGGGCTGCGATTGATATCAGCATCAAATTTATTGCAACCCGTAACCAAAGAACCTGCGAATAATAATATTATATATAACTTCTTCATGAGCGTTGATTAAAAGTTGATGTTTAGATTGATACCATAAGACCGTACTGTATTGATCTGACCTGATTCGAACCAGCTTACCGACTGTGCACCAACAGAATTTTCTGAAGGATCAATTCCTTTGGGTGCTTTTTGCCAGATCATTGCCGGATTGCGGGCGATCAATGCAAGGTTTACAGATGAAAAAGGCAATCTGCCAAGCGATTTTTTGTTGAAAGTGTAGCCTAAACGCACTTCTCTCAACTTAATGTAAGATGCTTCGTACAACCAGTCATCATAAACCCTTCTTCCTGTTACACCAAAATACGTTTGTGGGTTAACGTAAGCAGTTACAGGCTGCTTGGTTGTTGCATTGATACCATCAACTCTTATACCGCCGCCACTGGCAATAGGTTCCCTGATATTAAATCCTTTATCGTTCAGCACTGCTGTCATTTCATGTTGTCCGGTTCTAACGGCAAGCATCTGCGACCTGCTGAAGAACAGGCCTCCTTTCTGGAAGTCGATCATTGCAGAGAGATCAAAACCAAAAATCCTGAATGTATTCAAAAAGCCCCCTGTATAATCAGGAAGTACGGAACCAAAATTATGAGTGGAAGTTGTGTACAGCGGAAGGTTGTTATTATCCAGAAGGACCATACCCGTTGCAGAATCTCTCCTGTATGTTGGACCTATCAGGCTTCCGTAAGGCTGTCCTACATAAGCATTCAGATAAGTGGTTACACTTGAATAAGTGGTGGAACTATAGGGATACACATTCATATCGGGTCCAATTTCTTCAACCATGCTTCTGTTCCTGCTAAGGTTGAAGGTAGATTCCCATGAAAAGTTTTTAGACATTACCGGAGTTCCGGTCAATGTCAGTTCAATTCCTTTATTAGAGATCAGGCCTGCATTGATAATGGCTGCACCATATCCGCTGGTACCAGATACATTCAGGTCAATGATCTGGTTCTTATTATCCTGTTTATAATAAGTAAAGTCAATACCGAGGCGGTTATTTAAAAACCTCAGGTCAATACCTGCTTCATAGGAATGAGCAAAAGAAGGTTCAATGTTAGGATTGTTCAATGCATCGGGCACGAACAGGGTGTTGGTTCCGGAATAAACAGAACCTATTCCAAAATAAGGGGAGGTTCTGAATGGATCAAGATCGGCACCTGCCTTCGCATAACTGAATCTTAGTTTACCAAATGAAAGCGGATTCCATTTCATCAGCTCGCTGAATACCATGCTTGCAGAAACGGATGGATACCAGTAAGAATTATTATCTGTGGGAAGCGTTGAAGAATTATCATTACGCATGGAAGCATCAATGAAATACGTATTTCTGAATCCAACAGAAGCCATTCCATACATACTTCTGATTTCCTTCCTTAACAGGTAAGAAGAAGTAGCTGGCCTGTCGATGGAAGCATCAATATTATAAAATCCAGGTGCTGAAAGTCCACCAACCGTAGCCATAGATAAATAATTATACCTGCGTTTGTAAAGGTTGGCGCCAATATTCGCATTCAATGAAACATCACCCCATCCCTTTGTGTACTGACCCAGAAATTCATAGTTCATTTCCCTGTTCTGGAATTTTCCGGATGAAAACGCAGGTGTTCTTCTGCCACCAAAAGCCTGTCTTTCTTCAATGTTCTGTGTGAACATATCAGAACGGATAAAGCCACTTAATTTTAAACCGCTGATCACTTCATAGGTAAGGTTAACATCTCCAAAGAAACGGTCCCTGTTGTCGTTATTCAGGTTTTCGTAAGCTTCGAAATATGGGTTATCCCAGTACCTTGAATTGAAATTGGTGATCTCACCGGTGCTTGAACTGGGCCTTCTTAGATTCCATTGCTTGATGGTACCATCTGCATATTTGTAATCCCGCAGTCTTTTCATATCCACATTGCGCTGAAACCACTGAACCATATATCTTGCTCCGTGTTCAGATCCCTGGGTAGGACGCTGTGCATTATTGGTTGCAAAATTAATGTTGGCACCTACGTTCAGTTTTGAAGTGAGATCAAGACCAGCACTCATTCCAAGATTATTTCTTTTGAGCCAGCTGTTTGGTTCAATACCCTGAATCCGCGCATCATTGAAACTTAAACGGAAAGTTGAATTTTCATTTCCGCCCGTTACGGTTACTCCATTGTTGATATTAGAACCGGTTTCATACCAGTCTTCAATATTATCTGGCTGTGGCAGGAATGGAGTTAACTGACCGTATTCCGGATCCTGAGGATAGAAGCTGAATACACTCCGGGCCATTGTTCCATCCATCCTAGGGCCCCAGCTTTCATCAACATCCATATCAACATATTTGTCACCGTTAGGAAGTGTTCTCCATGTTTGACTGGAACCACCACCATAAAGATTTTGCAACGGCATGAAATTACCCGCTCTCTCAACCGAGAATGCTGAATTCAACTGCACGTTTACTTTTTTGGCACCCTTTCTTCCTTTCTTAGTTGTGATCATGACAACACCATACTGACCTCTTAGTCCATAAAGGGCTGATGCTGCAGGACCTTTTAAAACATTTATTGATTCAATGTCTTCCGGATTGATATCCTGTGCAAGATTTCCATAGTCGGCTTCCGCACTACCGGCAAAATTTGCATTTGAAATGGGCGTTCCATCAACTACAATCAAAGGACTGCTTCCACCCGTTAATGAATTGATGCCGCGGATTACTATTTTCTGTGTTCCACCCATATTGGCACCAGATGAACCGGTAACCTGCACACCGGCAATTTTTCCTGCAAGTGATCCCAGTACATTTTGTTCTTTGGTTAGTGTAAGATCATCACCCTTCACTTCCTGGGTAGAATAACCCAGCGAACGTTCGCTTCGCCTGATGCCAAGAGCCGTAACAACCACTTCCGACATGGGTCCGGATAAACTCAGGCTGACATTATAATTATTTCCAGAACCAATAATTATTTCCTGAGGCTGACGTCCTGTATAGGTTAGCACAAGTACAGGACTGGCACCTGTAACGGTAATGGAAAACATTCCTCTCTCATTTGTTACTACTCCGTTTGAAGTACCCTTTTGTACCACCGAAACAGCAGGTAAAGGAGCTCCGGTTTCGTCGGTTACCGTTCCGGTAACTTCCCGGCTTTGG
>CAMPIQ010000195.1 GCA_946886475.1 uncultured Chitinophagales bacterium
ATTTCGCAGGGATCTGGACTTTGCAAAAAAAGTTGAGGCCAATGAACCAACTTGAAATTTATTTATTTATCCTGGTCCAGGTCCCTGCGGGAAGACAAGGTCATAGTAATTACCGTTAGCTGGGCGCAAGGATCATCACACCCTTACCTTATTCATTTTCCTCACAGGTGCTGCACCCTTATTCTTTACTTTCCCCAAAAAAGAATCTTTTACTTTTAAATTCTTCTGCGCATTTACTTCTGCATTTCCCACACCTGAGTTTTCAATGTTCATGGTTTGCACAACAAAATTTCCTGCATGAAGCGTACCCACACCGGTGTTTATTACATTTACGTCCTGCGCTTTTCCATCCAGTGTTATATTGCCTACACTTGTGTTGCTCAGCTCTAATTTATTTACTGTAAGATCAATATCAACATTGCCGACGCTGCGGTTTTTGAATGAAAGATTTTCAAAAGAAAGATTTTCATCAGAAGCCACATTACCAACCGTCTTCAATTCCATTTCCTTCAGTTTTTTAAATGTGACATATACTTTCATTTTTGATTTTGTTTTCAGGTTCACTTTTTTCAGTTTATCCATATCTATAACCAGGCTGTTACCTTCATTCTTTACATTAAAGTACTGATGCAGGTTTTCATCAGCCTCTATTTTTACCGATTCCTTATCGCCCTGCGACAGCCTCAATTCATAAATGCCCGAGGCCTTCAAAATTTCAAATGATGAAACGGCAATATCTTTTGTTACCATATTTCCATTGCCTTCTACGGTTGATCTTTTTTCATCCTGTGCCACAACTGATGTTAATAGTAAAGTTGAAGCGAGAGATGCCATGAAAAATTTTCTCATACTAATTGCTTTTAAATGTATAGTTAATGACGAAAGTTTTCGTATAACGAATGTAGGCAAAGAAATGTTACAGGTCAAATAAAGAAATTTACAAACGGCACAGGACCGGTTTAAAAGGAAGGCTGGCTTTTCAGTTGTTTTTTGCAATTTGCAGCTTATGATCCTTGATCTGAAAGAATTAAAAACAATTGAAAGACAATATTACCTGCAGCATGCCATTGCGCCCAGGCCTATCTGTTTTGCTTCAACTATAGATAAAGAGGGTAATGTGAACCTGAGTCCGTTCAGCTTTTTTAATATGTTCTCTTCCCAGCCACCCGTGGTTATTTTTTCACCGGCAAGGAGGGTAAGGGATAATACCACCAAGCATTCGCTTCAGAATGTGATGGAAGTTCCGGAGGTGGTTATTAATATTGTTTCATGGGATATGGTGCAGCAAACTTCCCTGGCAAGTTGCGAATATCCGAAAGGCGTAGATGAGTTTGAAAAAGCAGGATTTACAAAACAAACCGCTACTGTGGTAAAGCCACCCATGGTGAAGGAGAGCAAGATAAAGCTGGAATGCAGGGTACTTGAAATAAAATCACTTGGTGAAGAGGGTGGCGCAGGCCAGCTTGTGATCTGCGAAATCCTGGTTATGCATATTGATGACAGTCTGCTTGATGCAGACAAAAAATTTGACCAGGCAAAACTTGATCTGGTGGCGCGGCTTGGAGGCGACTGGTACTGCAGGGTAAATGCATCCAATTTATTTAAGGTACCTAAGCCAAACATCAGATTAGGAATCGGGATGGATGCCCTACCCGAAAGCATCCGTACCAGCAGGATACTCACCGGCAATCACCTTGGTCAGTTAGCCAATGTAAATGAACTGCCTGTTGTTCAACCTTCGTATGATGATGAGCATTTAAAAAATATTGTACAATATTACGCGGTAAATCCTGCTGAAATGGAAAGTGCGGTTCATGGTTATGCAGCGAAGCTGCTTGATGAAAATAAAATTGAAGAAGCCTGGCAGGTGCTTTTGATGGTGGAAAGTTTGTAGGGAGTGGCGAGTCTGGGAGTCGGGAGTCCAGAGTTCAGAGTTCAAAGTCAAGAGTTCAAAGTTCAAAATTCAGAGTCGGCTTAGTTTCAACTCCTGTATCACATCCAGTTTTCTTCCGATGATTCCGTTTTATACAATACGTAATTGCTGATAGCCTGGGCGGCCTGCAATGAAATAAAATATATCCTGATATTTCCTCCTGCAGTGAACAATATCAGATTAGCCAGTCCGTTTTTTCTCTGGTAAATGGACTGGCTTACCTCCACAGCCTGCAATTTGTTCCATTTCATCAGGATCCTTTCTTCACCAAAAATTCCTTTTTTAATGTGCAACACATCATCAAGCGCCCAAAGTCTGAATTTTATTTGCGATCGCCAGGCAACAATTGCAATGATGGCCGGAATAAATAAATAAAACAAAGCTTTATACTCCCACCATATCCAAACTAAAGGAATGATGGCTATTGCAGGAAGTATACCCATGATCAGTAACCTTCTCCATATGAAGGAACTGTGCATGCGAACAGTTACTTCTTCATTAATAAGAGGTAGTGGATGATAGGCTTCCGATAACAGCGGAATGAAACGGTTTTGTGTAACAGGGATCTGCACTTTTAATTTATTCCTGATCTCATCACCGCCTGCAACATGGTATTCCAGCATCCAGAGATCCATAAGTTTCCGGATCCAGTTGGCTTCCCAGGAAACGAACTGGATCTTAGGGTAGCTGATCACCCTTTGTTTGATATTGGTTAGACCGGACCTGATATGCAGATTTTTTTCCTTTTTGAAAATGCTGAAGTCGTAGAAACCAAAGAATATCCGGGCGGTAGATACCAGGATGGTAATGATCAGTATGGCCATCACAAGAAATAAAAGGGGGTAGATGGAATTACGCGGAAGCGCATCCTGCATGCCTGAAAAAAAAGTATCATCAATGTTTTTAAGGTTCTCATACAAACCAATTCCAAATGAAAGAAAAATAAAAAATGCCTCCACGTGATTGGCGGAGATGCTGAGCTTCAGCAGGTCTTTGGTAGTTAGCCGTATCAGGGGCGCTGTATGCGCCGGCTGCTCTTCTTCCGTTAATGATTCTTTTTTCTCAGCCACCAGTTGTGTTCTCAATGCTTCAGCCATTGAAAGGTGTAGCGCGTCGATCTTTGCCTCTGCTTTATCTGAACCGGCCGTATCTATGGAAAGTTTTACAATATTGAGCAACTGGTGAAGCGGACCCTGTTCTATGTTTACTGTTTGTATCCTGGCAAGCGGTATCGCCCTCGTTTCTTTTTTAAACCATCCCTTTTTAATGATAAGTTTACCTTCTTCAATGTAAAATTTAAAGAAAATAAAATTGAGTATGGCACTGATGATGGTGAAACCCAGGAAGATGAATGTAATGATCAGAAATCTGTCCGGACCATCTTTCTCTTCATCGTTGTCGCGAAACAAAACAATAAGCAGGAAGGGCCACATTCTTTTGAGTATCTCCCAGAATGTATTCAGGAAAACAATACCCAGTCCCGCAATGGGCTGACGTTGCGGTCGGCTCCAGTCAAACCTGTTCTGCATCTTCGGAATGGATTTTACCAAGAATGAAATAGCGCAGGCGGTCGGCTTCTTCCTGCAGCAGTCCGGGGATGCGCATGTCGGCGCCATTGGAACCGGCGGTATAGATGATGAGTGAAGCCAGTCCATATCTTCTTTCCAGTGGTCCGCTTTGCACGCTGCAGTTCTGCACGCGGTTGAAGGGACAGATTTTGATAGTGCGGATGATCCATCCTTTGCGGTAGACCACATCGCGGTCTCTTACGGCATAAGCCAGCACAGGAAAGGATTGGGTGATGGAATAAAAATAAAATGCGGAAATGAGTAAAGAGATACCTGCAATGATCATCCAGCCGTAAGAATTTCTAAGTAAGGGAATGAAGAGGATCAATGCAATAGCCACAGCTGCCAGAACGAGGGTGGTAAGGATCCATTCAGTAACCAGGATCTTTTTATAGTTGGGATGAATGGGTTGCAAGGGCACCGCTTCAGCCATGGGCAGTGTTTCCGTATCTACAGGACTGTTGATGAAAGGCATGGGTAAAATTAAGAACAAAAAACAGGGCGGCAGGATGGTTGTTTGAAAGAATGATGGAGATGTGTCAATTTATTTTGTATGGATTGATTGGCGAAATGGGATTTGTATATTTACTAAGACAGCTTTGGAAAACGAAGTCTTCCGACTATGAAATTATTTGACGGGTTAAAATTTCGAACCGCTACAATGAAGACAAAAAGCTATATTTTATCTATACTATTCCTTTTAGGTGTTACGAATACAATTTGTGGACAAACCTGGATTAAGGATAGTTCCTCAAGCACTTCATATATTGACCACTTATTTTTTAGTAGTATTCGTGGAGTTCTTGTTGGAGTTGATTCCACAACAATGGTATTGACAGAGCACAATCCAGATTCATATTGGGACAAAGAAAATATAAGTAAATCAGAATTGCTGGTTAGTTCTTTTGACAATTCCAATATGAAGTTTATTAAGAAATTGGATCATTATGTAAAATACCCCACAATTAAATTTTACAATAACAAGTATTATATTTTCGACAGTGAAGTGAAAATAAAAAATAAGAAGAAATATTATGCTTTCTATGTGTACAATGCGGATTGGGATCATAAGAAAACAATTGAGTTACAAGAACTACCCAACCAGAAGGGATTCAAGGACTTCGTAGTTGATAAAAATGATAACCTTTATTTTGTTAGTTACCCTTATTTTTTAAACAATAAGGCAAGTGATTTTGAAGGAAATTACTTGTTAAAGATTTCCGCAAGCGGAGAAACTCCAAAGAAAGTCCTTTTTGCAAATTGTATTCCAATAGAACTTGACATTTCCAATGATACTTTACAGTTAACACTAAGCAAACAAAGAATTGAGTCAAACTTTTTGTACACAGACTCAGTGATCAAAATAAAGGCGGATACAAATCTAAATTTTACAGTTTTCGCTACTGATAAGTTTTTGTCAAGTGAAAATCAAATAAAAAAGGAGATTACACTTCTTAATGG
>CAMPIQ010000196.1 GCA_946886475.1 uncultured Chitinophagales bacterium
AACGAAATACCGTTGACATTCCCGTCTCAGGTCATAACGTTGGTATTCTCATCTAGGGAAATGCTGGGGCATTCCCATCTCCGGACATGACAATAACATTCCCATCTAGCGTCATAACGCTGGCATTCTCATCTAAAACATGCATCTGATTTCGCATCTACGGACATGCCGTTGGCATGTCCCTACAAGAATATCCGTGGGGCCCATGTGCGGACATGCCGTGGCATGTACCTACGGCAAACCCCTGATATTTCAATTTTCCTACCTTCGCCACCGCATTAACCTTTCATTAACCCATAGGAAAATACATTTGTTCCTTTAAGCATAATTATGAGAAGTATTGTTATTACATTTTTAGCCATCTGCATCACAGGATCTGTATATGCACAAAGCGATTCAGCCATTGCACAAAGGGTATTAAAGCCTCAGTCAACCAGGTCGAATGATAATTTTCTTTTGCAACTGGGTTATACCATGTGGAGCGGACAGCCTGATTCCATAAAAACAAAAGGCTTGTCAAGAACATTCAATATGTACCTGATGCTGGACTTCCCTTTTAAAACCAATCCAAAATGGAGTGTTGCACTGGGCCCCGGAATTGCTACGGACAATATCTTCTTTGATGAAATGAATGTTGATATCAAAGGCTTAAGTGAGAACCTGGTGTTTTCTGATGTTTCAGATACCCTGCATTTTAAAAAATATAAACTGGCCACTGCCTACCTGGAAGCTCCTGTTGAATTGCGTTTCCGGTCCAACCCGGATGACGACAGAAAGAGTTTTAAAGTAGCCATTGGCGCCAAGATAGGCACCCTGGTAAATGCGCATGTAAAAGGAAAAGAATTATTGAATTCGGCTGATAACACAGTGAATGACTACATCCTTAAAGAAAACAGCAAGCGCTATTTCAATAAAACCAGGCTGTCGGTAATGGGCAGGATCGGCTATGGCAATTTTACTTTATTTGCATCGTATGCCATTACACCGGTATTCAGGGAAGGTGTTGGCCCAACGGTAAGACCATTAACCTTTGGTCTTTCACTCAGCGGACTTTAATAGATTTGCATAATACTTGTGATAACGATCCGCCTCAGGTGGATCGTTTTAATTTTACCATATGTTAGATCAAAAGAACAGGATCAATCAGGAAGAAAGAGCTGTATTAGTAGGGGTGATCCATAAAGACCAGGCCGAACGGGAAGTACATGACTACCTCGATGAGCTGGCCTTTCTTGCAGAGACAGCAGGTGCCGTTACGGTAAAAAAGTTCATTCAGAAACTGGCGCATACCGATAGCAAAACCTATGTGGGTAAGGGTAAGCTGGAAGAGATCAAAAATTACGTGGCAAGCCGCGAGATCAGCCTTGTGATCTTTGACGATGAATTGAGCGGCGCCCAGATCATGAATATTGAAAAAGTGGTTGATGCCAAAACCATTGACCGCTCCGATCTCATTCTCGACATTTTTGCACGAAGGGCCAAAACAGCGCAGGCAAAAGCCCAGGTAGAGCTGGCACAGTATCAATATATACTTCCAAGATTAAGAGGTATGTGGAAACACCTTGAACGGCTGGGTGGTGGTATTGGTACAAGAGGTCCGGGTGAAACGGAGATTGAAACCGACCGCCGGATCGTTAGAGATAAGATCTCTTTATTGAGAAAACGGCTGGCTGAAATTGACAAACAGGCCTTCACACAAAGAAAGGACCGCGGAGAATTTATCCGGGTTTCACTGGTTGGATATACCAATGTGGGCAAGAGCACCATCATGAACCTGTTGAGCAAAAGTGAAGTGCTGGCTGAGAATAAATTATTTGCAACACTTGATACCACCACCAGAAAGATCGTGTACGACAGAACGCCTTTTCTATTAAGTGATACGGTTGGTTTTATACGAAAGCTCCCACACCACCTGGTTGAAAGTTTTAAGAGCACTCTGGATGAAGTAAGGGAAGCAGACATATTGTTACACGTGGTAGACATCTCGCATCCCAATTATGAAGAGCAGATAGGGGTTGTGAATAAAACCCTGCAGGACCTGAAAGCATTCGACAAACCCATTATCACCATTTTCAATAAAATGGATCTTTATATCAAGAACACCTTTGATGAATGGCTGAACGAAGAGACCAAAGAACAGATCCTTCGTGACCTTGAAGCCCGCTGGCAGCAGGAAACCAATGACAATGCCATATTCATTTCAGCTCTCGAGAGAACCAATATTGATGTGTTGAGAAATACCATCCTGGATAAAGTGAGGGAGCATTACAGGATCAGGTACCCGTATAAGACGGAGTTTTTTTATTAGCTAAGAGGAAGCTAAGAGGTTAAAGGAGGGAAAAGAGGGAGGCTAAGAGGGAAGCTAAGAGGTTAAAGGAGGGAAAGGAGGGAAAAGAGTTTTTCGAATCTGTATACCAACTCCGGTCTTGTCATCCCGCAGGGACCTGAACGTCGAATGTAAACGACCATTGAAAAGACCACAACCTCCATGACCTTGTCATCCCGAGGGTCTTAGCCCTTGGAACCAAAGTGCAATTCTCTATCTTCTCCCCACGAAGATTTCGAGTGAAGCGATAAATCAATTGCCTACCAGCCGGCTCATGGCTTCATCCGGAAAATAAATTTCCAGCCGTAAAATCAACACCCGGGGCATGAAATTCGCGGCATATTATCGATGACATCCAAAAAGAAAAAAAACTGGTTCAGGCATTATGAACCCGGAGACAAGGAAAGCCGGGTCTTCCTATGGTTACCCCTTGCCGTTCGCGTAGCCATGGTGGTGGTACTTGTTATTTTATTTCTCGTGCTTTACCTGGTATTCAGGAAATGAACGATCTATGAGAAAGTAAGTACCTTGTAATGAATTATTACCACCCCCTTTAATTTTTACAAGCCTTCCACTCCGCTTCAAAACTTTGATCCCTGCCCTCACTGTTAGTGAATATTAGCGTTTATGTTAACCATTAAAACTTATTCCCATGATGCATTATGCGCCTTCAAGGAATACCAGTCTTTCGCGGGCTTTGCTGGCTGGTTTAGCCTGTGGCATCCTTGCCGCTATTCTGAATTTGCTCTACTCTTATTTCTACCGGAAGGCCACTACGTTCACGGATACCGGTATGTTTGAACCTTTGCTGATTTTCATCGGCTTCCCCCTTTTATTTTTAGTGGTGGCGGTGATCTATTATGAAATGGTGGAGTTCATTAAAAAGGGTGGCCTGATCTTCACGGTCCTGTTCGTATTGATTATGGCGGTGGGAATTATTTCGAGCATCACCCAGTATGGGAGGGGAATGGAAGGTTTTTTATTGGGGATTATTCTGATCACCGGAATAATGATGGCCTTCCTGCTTCCTTATCTGGCTACTCATGCAAAGATCTTTATGGATAAGGAAGAGTTTACCGAAAGTACCGAGACCTGAAAGGCAGGAACTGCCGCGATTTTTAGTATAAAATGATGAAGCTCCGGATTTACCCGGAGCCTCATCCTATATTCTTCCTTTCCCGCGTCATTGGCCCTGGTGGGAAACCCGGTTATGCGCGCAGCGTTAATTTCAAAACAAGCCCTCCAGGAGAAAATCATATTGATCAGGTATTCCCAACCTGAAGGCTTCATCAATAAAAGAATTGTTCTTTCACAATTTTACCATTCTTTACCTCGTATACTGCAATTTCATCCATTTTCATTCTTCCCTGTCCCTTCATGGTTACATCCATTCCCATTACCACTGAAAAATGCGTTCCCGCTACCTGGGGCTTATTGGAATAGCCGCCATGAACTTCTTCGGTCATTTCTTCAAACTTTTTTCCTTTTTGCCTGATGGCATCAATACCCTCCACAGTTTGTAATCCAGGAGAATTTGCGGGTTCAATACTCACAGCATTGTCTGCAAACAATTCAGATTGGATCAGATCCCACTGGCCTGACTGAGCCAGTTCGTGAAAACGGTTGGCCACATCCTGGGTGGTCATAACGGCTTCCTGAGTTGCCATAAAATAAAATTTTATTGGTGAAAAAATGGGAAGAGAAGTTACGGTAAATTATGAAGCTGAAAAATAGGTTTTTGATGAATGGATAGTTCATTGTTCAGGTATTGATGCATCGCTTCTCCAGGTGTTAGAAGCCGGATCGATCCAATCCAGATAATTGTTTTTTGAGATAATGGCAAAAGAAGCATTGGGATAGGCAGTGGAAAATGCTGCCGGCAGTTTTGTTTTTTAGGTTGGTGAATATTTGAATCCGTATGAAGAAAGCTGACCAATCTCCCATTTAATAAGGTCTACCTCCTGTTGATTATAATTTCTCCAGAAAAAATACTGAACATTCTTTCCATCGTAGGAGTTTCGTTTGATGCGAAGGAACTAAAAATGGCAATGGATGAACTAAAAAAGCGATTCTATGAACAAGGAAAGCATTGATTTGTTCAGCGTTTAGTTGTACAAATTCCAATTGTCTTCAAATTCATCCCTCTTAAACAACTTGACCCAATGGTGGAAATATTCTTTAAATAATTCCAATGCATCGTCTATTTCAGATCTGTGTGAAATATCAGCTTCGCCCGAAATAACCGCAAAGTCTATTTGCTCCATCATTTGCCGGCAGTTGAACCTGATGATGGAAGCGTTTTCCATTTTGAGCATATAGATGGTATTGGCTGAAGCGCTCACGATCTTAGGAGCAATCATAGAGGCGTTCTTCAGGATCATTTGCCTGGCAGAAGGATCAGGGTCCTCCTCCTTGCAGGGCAGGGTATCGGTAAGAGCCATCACCATTTGGAATATTTCACGCCATTGATTATAAAGGCTTTTGCCAGCCTCCAGTAATTCATTGTCTTTCCATTCTTCCCCCTCCTCCGGCTTTAGAAAGCTATAAGTCTCCCATTCGGGCAATTGTTTCAGATTGAGATTGAGCATGGGATAAAGCTAAGAAGG
>CAMPIQ010000197.1 GCA_946886475.1 uncultured Chitinophagales bacterium
ACTCCATCCAACTTTCCGCGGCCATCCCTTCATCTGTTCAATCCGTGATATTCCCCACCAATGCTGGATATCAATCTACATAATAGAATGATCTTTATCCAACTTTCCGCGGCCATCCCTTCATCCGCTCAATCCGTGATATTCCATACGGATTCGAAATATCCATATACACAATAGAATTATCTCTATATTTTCCGCGGCCATCTTTCATCCGCTCAATCCGTGATAAATCCAATCAAGAACACATCTTCAATCCTCATTAACGCGGAGATATCCTTATTCATTTTAAATATATTTGTAGGCCCTAATCAACATGCATGCCCCATTTACCGAATTTAATTCAGGATCTCGCTCTTATATTGATCGTAGGTGCCATTGTTACTATTATTTTTAAAATAATAAAGCAACCACTGGTTCTTGGATATATCATTGCCGGTTTTTTAGTCAGTCCTTATTTTCACCTGATCCCTACAGTTGCTGATGGGGAGAACATAGAAACATTCGCTGAGATAGGCGTTATCTTTCTCCTGTTTAGTTTGGGTCTTGAATTCAGTTTCAAAAAATTAATGAGGGTTGGAGGCTCTGCCTCCATTACAGCCTTTGTTGAAATTGCCTTCATTACCACCGCAGGTTATTTCATGGGAAAATTAATGGGATGGACCACGATGGACAGTTTATTCCTTGGTGGAATGCTCGCCAGTTCTTCAACTACCATCATACTACGTGCTTTTGATGAATTGGGGGTAAAAACAAAACAATTCGCCAGGATTGTGTTTGGCGTATTGATCGTTGAAGACATTGTAGTGATCCTCTTAATGGTTTTACTTTCTACGATTGCTATTACCAATACTTTCCAGGGAACAGATATCCTGTTTACCGTGCTTAAATTATTGTTCTTTCTTGCGCTTTGGTTCATACTCGGAATATTCATTCTGCCAACGCTATTAAAAAGAGGCAGTAAATTGTTAGATGAAGAAACACTGCTGATCCTTTCCCTGGGATTATGTCTGGGTATGGTGGTTCTTGCCACCCAGGTTGGATTCTCTGCGGAACTTGGTGCTTTTGTAATGGGATCCATTATTGCAGAAACCACCGTGGCGGAAAAGGTGGATCATTTATTAAAACCCGTAAAAGACCTCTTTGGTACCATATTCTTTGTTTCAGTCGGGATGATGATTGATCCTGCTGCCATGGTACAATATGGCATTCCAATTATTCTGGTTACCCTGCTTACTTTGTTCGGAAAATTATTCAGTACCACTTTGGGTGCATTGCTTTCCGGACAACCTTTAAAACAATCAGTACAGGTAGGCATGAGTATGGCCCAGATCGGAGAGTTTGCCTTCATTGTGGCCACACTGGGGCTTTCGCTTGGTGTGATCTCCGACTTCATATTTCCTGTGGCCGTAGGAGCCTCTGCCATAACAACATTTACCACTCCTTATATGATCAGGTATGCTGATCATTTTTATATTTTTTTATCAAGGGTGCTTCCCGAGAAATGGGTGAAAAGACTGAACCGTTATTCTGTAGGTGCCCAAACCATACAGGCAGAACCGGATTGGAAAATCCTTCTTAAAAAATATATTCGGCTTGTGGCCACCAATATAATTATTGTGCTGGCCATACTGCTTTTATCTACAAGATACCTGTCACCCTACGTAATTGCCAATATCGCAAATCCAGTTTTAGCCAGTGTGATCACCCTGGTGGTGACTATTTTAGTCTCCCTGCCTTTCTTATGGGCCATCATTGCAAAAAGACCGGCCGGACAAGGGTACAGGGAATTATGGATCAATGAAAAATACAACCGCGGGCCTTTATTATTAATTGAGGGAGGAAGACTGGCGCTGGGTATTTTTTTAACCGGTTTACTTATTAACCAGCTGGCATCAACAAAAGCAGCATTATTAACAGCCATACCAGTAACCATTGTACTCGTTTTTATCTTTTCTACTACCATACAGAAATTTTACCAGAAGGTAGAAGGCCGTTTTATGAGCAACCTGAATTCAAGAGGAGATGCAGATGATAACCAGGACCAGCTTGAAAAGAAGAATGTTGAAATTCAAAATGACCTTGCCACCTGGGATGCGCACATTGTTGAACTTGTGGTAAATCAACTTGCTCCTTATATAGGAAAATCGCTTCGTGATCTTGCATGGCGTGAACAATACGGTATCAATGTAGTTTATATCAAGCGTGGTAATTACATCATTCACACACCTGCACGTAATAATAAAATGCAGGCATTTGACAGAGTAGGGATCCTGGCAACAGATGAACAGATACAAAGGTTCAAACCCATTTTTGATTTTGGAATTGAAACAGAACCAAACCCGGTTCGTATTGAAGACATTACTTTAACAAAGATCCTTGTTGATGAACACAGTAAATTAAAAGGCTTCTCCATTCGCGAGTCACGAATCAGGGAAAGAACCGACAGTCTTGTTGTAGGCATTGAAAGAAACAACAGGAGAATTCTCAATCCTGATTCGAGCCTTGTGTTTGAATGGGATGATATTGTTTGGATTGTAGGAAACAGAAAGAAGATCATGGAATTTCAGGGTTAGTCCATTTACCCGCCATCAGCTATGCCAGGGTAATAAATACAGACCGCCTTTTAACAGGATGGATGTTCCTGGTTTTATGACCTTTACCAACCGTATCTTCCACCAGCAAAATTTCTCCTGGCCCAAAGATCCTTTTTTCTCCAAGGGAAGTTTCAATTTCAATTTCCCCATCCAGCAATATGATATATTGTTTTTCGGGTGCATTGTGAAAGTCCCAGTTATAGGTGGGTTCCACTTCACGGAACACCACTCCATTGGCAGGTAATTTATCAGATAACCATCCGATCCTTCCTGATTCTTTTAAATCAATTTCAATGTCTTCAAAATGACTTTCCCCATTAGCATCGCTAAACAATCTTGTGATCCTGAACATTGTCGTTGTTTAATTTTTTCTAAAAACGTGCTGGTTGGCCTTATCCAATTCTTCCTGAGAGACGGTATGTCCCATACCGTTATAAATCTTTGTTATCACATCAGCATTCATTGACTTAAGTATACCGGTAGTTTCATGTACCCTTTCAACAGGAACATGAGGATCAGGATCGCTTGTGCCAATGAATATGGGGGTGCGCAAAAAATCACCCTTATAATTATCATTATTGATCCTGTCTCCAATCAGCCCACCGGTAAAGGCCACCACACCACCATATCTTTCAGCATTACGGGTTACAAATTCAAGTGTAAGACAGGCACCCTGGGAAAAGCCAAGAAAATAAATATTCTCAGAGGAAATTCCTTTTTTATAAATATCATCCACTATGCTTTTGATCAAATCCAATGCGGAAGAAAGCCAGGGTTCATTTTTAGAAACCGGCGCCATAAAAGAATAAGGATACCAGCTGTTGTTAGTGGCTTCAGGTGCCAGGATGGCAAAATCTTTCACCTCCAGGTAAGTGGAAATTGAAATGATATCTTCAGCGCTTCCTCCCCTGCCATGTATCATTACCAATACGCCGGACCGATCATTTATCTCACTTCCTGCCGTACTTATTTTTTTGATATGCATTATGGAATGACATTAAAATATTTAAAAAATTATTTCAAAGATTTTTAGGCCGGTTCCTTTTTCCATATATCTTCAAATTCAGATGAATGACGTTTGAATTGCGCATGAACAAAAGGACAATTCGCTCTTACTTTCAACTGATTGGATCTGGCATAATCAACCATTACCCCAAACATTTTTTTTGCCAGACCCCTGCCTTCCGCTTCCGGATGAACTTCCGTGTGATCAACAATGAGTAAGCCATCTTTCAGTTGAACTACCATTTCACCAATCTGGTTATCATCATTCATGATATAGAATGCACCATCACCATTATCATCCATTTTTAATTTTACTTCTTCCATATGTTCATGTTTTTCTAAAGTTATGATTCTAAAACAGGAAGCAATTGTTCTATCTTCTTACGGTTATGCTCATATTGGGAAGGCAGCATCAGATGTGTTCCCAGTTCCGCAAGAGTTTCATCGGTTACAAAACCAGGGTTGTCTGTTGCAATTTCAAACAATACGCCGCCAGGTTCCCTGAAGTACAGTGAGTAAAAATAATTGCGGTCAATTTTACCAGTAATCGACAAGCCCTGGTTTACGATTCTTTCCCGGAAATACATCAGTTCTTTTTCATCCCTCACCCTGAAAGCAATATGGTGATTGGTACCCCCGGCATTGACTCCCGGCAAACCATTGGGGTCTTCCTTGATGTCTATGATATTTGCTGAATCTGTTTCATTAGTTTGATAACGGAATACATTTTCTTCCTGTTTCAGGAACTGGTAATCAAAAACATCGGTGAGTATTTTTTCTGTCGCGATCCTGTTCTTCAACATGAGTACCACGCTATGGAAACCTTTTATGGCAAATGCTTCCGGCACTTCAGTAGTTGCCCATGGTTTTCTTTCATCTTTTATGGCAGGAATGATCAGTTTCAAAACAAGACCATCAGGATCTTCAAAGCGGATATATCTTTCACCAAATGACGCACTAACTGAGTGTTTTACTCCAAATGCTTCAAATCTGCTGATCCAGAAATCAAGACTTCCATCAGGTATGGAGTACCCTATTTCTGTAGCCATACCGGTTCCGGTTCTGCCTCTGTGAATTCCTTCCCAGGGGAAAAAGGTTAGTATGGTACCGGGTGTGCCCGTTTCGTTTCCAAAATAAAAATGATAGGTACCGGGATCATCAAAGTTGACCGTTTTTTTAACCAGCCTGAGTCCCAGCACCCTGGTATAAAAATCATAATTACGCTGTGCATTACCTGCGATAGCCGTAATATGGTGC
>CAMPIQ010000198.1 GCA_946886475.1 uncultured Chitinophagales bacterium
TTCCAATATAAAATCTCCATATTCTTTTTCCGTTGCCAGGAAAGAATTGGGTTCACCAAAAACGGTTGTACCCACGATCTCTCCATTCTCCACGTGGTATTTAGCCTTTCCATTCAACTGCTTCCAGCCTGTAAGGTTTTTTCCATTAAAGAGCGCAACAGGTTGCTGGGCGGATGTGTGTAAATAAATCAGAAATAAAAAAAAGAAAATATAATACCTCATAAGGATTAAGCTTAGTGTCCAAGTTAGGGAAAAATCCATCGTTGAACACAGGGAACCGGTTGTGGAATAAATGATGATGTACCATCAGTTAAGAATAACGAAAAGGTAACAGGGATCGTTGATCTTTGAAACAGCAGACCGGCATTTTTTTGTTTATATTTTTTGCTTATTTCACTATCTGATTACATGGGCAGAAAAAAATCATAAATTGAAATCAAATCCTTTCTATGGCTCTTCACCGCCGTCATTTTTTAAAAAATTCCGCAATTGTGCTGGCCGGCACTGCCCTTCCCATGGAACTTCTGCAAGCTGTGAGGAAGAAGGTGGCTCCTTCAGATAGTATTAGAGCAGGGGTTATTGGAATAAGAGGACAGGGATGGTCAAATATCACATCCATGTTGAAAATGGGTGAGGTAACCTGTGCGGCCATTTGTGATGTGGATCAGAAAATTTTATTGAAACGAAGATCTGAACTGGAAAAGATCAATAACTATCCCCAACTATACAATGACTACAGGAAGATGCTGGAGAAGAAAGATATTGATGTAGTGATCATAGCCACGCCCGACCACTGGCATTGCCTGCAAATGACTGATTCCCTGAGTGCGGGTAAGGATGTATTTGTTGAAAAGCCAACAGCCAATTCTATTTATGAATCACAATTAATGGTAAAGGCTAATGAGCGTTATGATAAAATTGTTCAGGTAGCACAATGGCAAAGGAGCCAGCAACATTTTAAGGATGCCATAGAATTTGTTCAATCAGGAAAACTTGGAAAGGTGTCTTCCACCAAAGCATGGATGTACCGGGGAGGCACACTGGCCTTACCACCTAAGCCCGATGCTGAGGTACCGGAAGGCGTTTTCTATGATCTATGGCTTGGGCCGGCAGAAAAACGTCCCTTCAATCCAAACCGTTTTCATTATGAGTTCAGGTGGTTCTGGGATTATGCCGGTGGACTCATGACAGATTGGGGTGTACATCTTATAGATATAGTGCTGGAAGCCATGAATGTTCAATTGCCACGATCTGTACATGCTTCCGGAGGCAAATTAATCTTTCCCTCCGATGCCAGGGAAACCCCTGATTTATTGACTGCCATTTATGATTATGGTGATTTCCAGATGACCTGGGAACATAATATGGGTACAGGTGTTGGTTTATATGGCATGCAACATGGTATGGCATTTATTGGAGAGCATGGAACATTGCTGTTGAACCGTGGCGGATGGGAAGTGCGGCCATCAGTTGTGAACAACCAACCAAAGATGGAAGCAGTGGGCTGGCAAAAAGCATCGGATCATGGGCTTGATAAACACACGTTCAATTTTATTGAGGCTGTAAAAACACGCAATGCTTCCATTCTGAATTGTACCATTGAAGAAGGTGCAAGGGCTGCTGTTAATGCACATTTGGGAAATATTGCTTTCCGCACCGGGGAGAGGATTGATATCATTAACGGAAACAGGTTTTTTGAACAGAAGAAAGCGAATAAATTAATGAAGCCTGAATATGAGAATGGATGGAGGTTGCCGGAGAAATTTTGATATGGATACTCTCAATACAACTGAAATGCGGGATTGATTACTCGCGAAACCTGTATCATTCTGTTTTAATAAATGACCTCTGATCTGGAAATTTAGTGAATGAACCGGCCTGCAGACCTTCAGGCAATATTTTTTTACAAGATTTTTTCACTCCTAATTATCTGAAAGTCAATCGCTTTAAATTTATTTCAAAATATTTTACCCTTTTTTCCAACGATTCATTACCAGCCTGCGTATAACTATATAGAGCCAACAGCAAATCAAATCCAAACCTTTGAAAGATCAATAAGATCTGATGTTCTTTGAAATTGAGTCCGGCCAATTGAAAAACCAAAGTGCCGTTGTAACCTGAATCCATCCAATGAAAACCAGGCATTCGCCTCTGTTATAAATCCATCCAGGAAAAGCCTTCGTCCAAATCTTAAAAAACCACAATGACTGAATATTTCTAGTTTTTTTATACCCGTTTTTATCCAACCCGTGAAAACAGAAATCCTTGTCATTGAATTGCCAAATCCAAAACTAATGAAGAGCCATTTTGATATCTGAATGAAAAACTAAAGTTCCTGTTTGTGAAAGATCACATGATGGCTCAAAAGCTTACTGCTCCTTTACGAGCGAGGCCTGTAGCGGTAAAATATTACCGGCTACAGGCTAAAGTAAGAATCTTTTTTGCGAACAAATTGAATTGTAAATGGTTACAACGATTATAAAACGCTTTCGTATAATTACGATTGCATATGTTGAAAATTCGCAATAGTTTGGCGTCGATTTCCCACGAAAATAAACGTGGTGAAAATTATCCGAACCTTTCGAAAAATGTCTGTATCCGAAACTGCAATAAACGTTCACCAACTAATCCGCGGTTGTGCTTCTAACGACCGCAGGGCGCAGGAATTGCTATACAGGCAGTTTTACAATCCAATGATGGCAGTTTGTTTCCGTTATGTAAGAAATAAGGAAGATGCTATTGAGGTTTTACATTCAGGCTTCCTGAAGGTTTTTCAAAACATAGAAAATTTCGATGAATCCAGATCTGCTTTATTTACCTGGATTCAAACCATCATGGTACGGACATCAATTGATTTTTTAAGAAAGAAAAATCCACTTGCGCAGGCGGTGGAATGGACCGATTCAATAGAACCGGAAATAGAGGCAGAAGTGCTGATAAACAAATCGGCTGAAGAGATCTTATATTTTTTAAACAACTTATCCCAGACAACAGCTGCAGTATTTAACCTGCATGTAGTTGAGGGATACAACCATAAAGAAATAGCCAGGCTTTTATCGATCAGCGAAGGAACTAGTAAATGGCATTTAAGCGAGGCAAAAAAGAAACTCGCTATCATGTTAAAGAACAAGGAAATAGCATAATGAATGATAGAAAACGATATGGAACCATTATAAGTGATAAATTCAGTGAATTCTCATATCCTGAAGCTGATGCAACATGGATAGGTATGAATGAGATACTGGATCAGCATTTACCAAAAAAGAAGAAAAAACGTTTTGCGTTTTGGATCAACTGGCGAATGGCCGCCATCTCTTCTGTTATAGGAATTGCCTTACTTTCCTATGGCATCGGCAACTTTAAATCTGGTGATTCCCAAAACATAACTGCACAATCAACTGAAAATAAAATACCTGCCGCCGAAAATTCAATCGAGATTAACAAAAGGCATTCTTCAGTTAATGCTAACAAAAAGGCAAAGACTACCGCTGATAAATCTGATGAATCGGAAATCAGGGATAAAGATGTTGCTGCCAGCGATCCATCAATTATCAATGACCTGGCCGGCAGTCAGGAACAAAAGCGTCAGGATAAACAGACCGCAATTAATTACCATCTGAAACCGGTAACATCAGGATCAAAATATAAAAAAATACCATCGGCCATCCTGCTTACAAACGAAGCACAGAAAAATACATCTGAGAAAGAATTGAATGTTGAATTAGGTACTTCCGGAATAAAGAGCGCTCATTTGAATGTGCCGCATCCGGAACCGGTATGGGAATTCAATAATAAAAAGGCAAGGCAGATGGGCATTCCGATACCTCCATCAGGGATCAAATACAAAAGTCCTGTTCCTGTTAACATGTTTGCTTCACCTGCCCTTCAGGTAAATGAAGTCAAAAATTCTGCAGGCGCACATTCCAGGAAATCTCGTTCTTTTGTTGCAGGAGCATCCATCAGTTATAATCTCCCTGTTAGCAGGCAGGAAATGAGCACGGTTAATATAGATGGAAAGAAAACAAGCCTCATCGACTTCATTCCTTCCATATATGTTCAATATCATTTTAATAAGAAATGGTATATAGAATCATCTTTCCAGTTCAGTTCACCCCAATATATTTCAGGCCAGAAACTCGCATCAGAAATAAAAGATATTAATCCTGACAAAAAGGAAGAAAACGCGATCTGGCTGAATAAACTTTACTATCTGAATATTCCTGTTTCACTTCATTTCAAACCTTTACCTCACCTGACGGTTGGAACAGGTATTCAATATTCTCATCTAAAAAGAAGCCTGTTTGCAGATGAATTGGCAGTATGGGAAAAAGGCGAGACCGGATGGTCTAAAACCTCATCTGAAGCTTCAATTGTTTCCAGGTTAAACTCTTCTGTAAAAAAGCAGAAAAGAAATAATGGCAATAATGGTAATGGCAATGGTAATGGTAACGGAAATGGCGGTGGTCCCGGAAACGGACCAGGCACTTCACCGGTTGAACCCATAACCAGAGTGGATACAGTTGCCCAAAGCCTGCAAAGTTCCGATCTGAGATTGATGTTGGATGTGAATTATAACTGGAAACGTTTCAATATTGGCGCCCGGTATAATTATGGACTTAACAATTATATAAATACCAGTTCAGGTAACAACATACTACCGGTAAAGGACAGAAACCAGGCATTACAATTTTACCTGAGGTACGACATTTTTACCAACCGAAAGAGAAAATAAATTTTCTCATTTCTTTCTTACCGATAATGGATCGTTCTTTTGCTTGCCGGTCATAAAATGCAATTTATATGGCTAAACCGGTTGAGCCTTTTGCCTTGATTCAACAACTACATGGCTTACAGA
>CAMPIQ010000199.1 GCA_946886475.1 uncultured Chitinophagales bacterium
GGAAGATACCCCAGCGTTTATCGGGACCAAATCTGGAAGATCCGTCCCTGCGGATGGTACCGGAAATAATATACCGGTTATTATACTTGTAGTGTACCCTGGCAAACTCTGATATAAGAGAATTTTGAGAAAAGCTTTCTGTTAAACTGCCAATAGTTGCAGCGGAACCAAAATCATTCAACACATCATCATCAGGAAAATTGGAAGCATACATTGCGTATGTGAGTGCATTATGTCTTTCCATTGAAAAACCACCCAATGCTAATATATCATGCTTCCCGTAGGTGCGGACCAGATTAATTGTGTTTTCCCACACATATCCGGTACTTTTTGTATTGCTCCAATCTCTGCTGCCGTTATAATTAAAGGTACTGCCCCGTCTTTTGTAATCCAGAAATTGAGAATTGACATAATCTGCTGTGTACGTGGTTTTGAGCAATAAGCCATTAAGAATGGCCCATTCCAGGTAACCCGTTCCGTTAAATACCTGTCCGGAACCTTGTTGTGTATTTCTTAAAGTGGTATAAGGATTTTCTGTATAAGGATCTCTTGTAAAAAGAGTACCATCGTCATTAAATGCCGGTATATCAGGCCTTACCTTTTTTAAGACACTCAGCATATAATCCTTATCATCCGTGCCTCTGGATGAACCACTTAAGTTGATTCCAAATTTTACCCCCTTGTTTAATCTTGCTTCTAGATTTAATCTTCCACCAAACAATTTGCTTCTTCCGGACTTTACGATCCCTTCTGTCTGATTGTGAAAGAAAGAAACATAATAAGCAAGGTTATTGGATCCGCCCCGCATTGAAAGGTCATATTGATGCGTCAGAGGATTTTGAGTCATTTCTTTCATCCAATTTGTATTCCCTTGATAGTATGCACCCGGCAATATTTTCAGATCGCTGGTATCAAACTGGCTGGTATTTAAATTATAAAATGCCTGTTCATCCAGATACAACCTTGTGAAATAATCAAAACTGCCTCTGGAAAAAACTTCCTGTCTGGCTGCTGCATCTGCAAACCGGATGTATTCCGGAGCTTCCATGTACTCATATCCATTAAAGTCCATCTTCTGCCATCCCAATCTTGTAGATAATTCTATTGTAGGAGTCATATTTCTAAGCCCCTTTTTAGTAGTAACGATCACTACACCATTTGCAGCCCTGGAACCATATAAGGCCGTTGCGGAAGCATCTTTAAGGATATCAATACTTTCAACATCATTTAAATTAAGATTGTAAAGCGTGTTGGCTATATCTCCGGAAGTACCCGGTACATATTGAGGCACTCCATCTATTACCCATAGCGGCTGGTTGTCTCCTGATAAAGAAGAAGCTCCTCTGATGATAACACTTATTGGTGAAGTTGGTGATGCCGACTGGATCACTACATTAACTCCAGCTGCTTTTCCCTGTAGTATGCTCTCAATAGTGGAACCCATTGGAGCATTCTTAATATCCCTGGTGCCGATATGGGAAATGGAACCGGTAACATCTTTTATTTTTGAAGTTCCATAAGCAATTACCACGGTTTCGTCAAGCTCCAGCACCAGGGTTTTCAGCGTTATATTCAACGACTTCCTGCCGGAAACCGTAATTGTTTGAGGACTATGCCCTACTGCTGTAATCTCCAGTACATCATTATCATCAATGTTGTTTAAAACAAATTCACCTTTAGCATCGGTTTGTGTTCCATTATTCGTTCCTTTTACCATTACAGTAGCTCCCGATACAGGCTTACCCGTTTCATCAACAACTTTTCCTTTAACTTCCGCAGGAGGAGGTATTGCTTCAAGTATAGCAGCAGTGGTTTCAAAAATATTAACCACAGGCTTTCTTTTCACTACCACGGTTTTACCTAAAATGGAATAAGTAAGCGGTTGATTCTCCAAACATAATTGGAGCACCTTCTCCAGATGGGCATTTCTCACGGAAATGGTAACCTTCATATCCGAGCCAAGCAGATCAGCTTCGTACCAAAAGAGATATTCGCTTTGTTTTTCTATCTCTTTAAATACTTTCTCTAATGGTGCATTTTTCTCGGAAATGGTGATCTTCTGGCTAAATCCATTTGCACTTAACTGAAGGCAGGTGGCAAGCAAAAAAGCTGTCAGTTTCATAATCAGCAGAGTTTTTGAGGGCAGCAGCCTGTTCACAGGCCGGTCCTTACAAAGAACAGTTAGTTTCATTACCTTTAAGTGTTTAAGTTAATAATAGCAGTTTTCCGTAATTGTAAAATGATAACTTAAATACCAGCCAGGAGTGTTCAGACCACTACTGGCTTTCTTTTACATTATCAATATATTTTGGTCATTTTCCTTCCATAACAATCACCTTCTTTCCATCAATTCTAAAATGTATCCCACCTTCTTCAAGTATTTTTAAAACATGTGAGGCATTTACATTCCTGTACATTTTCCCATTAAATTTTTTATCAGGTATTTGCCCTTCAAAGATCACTTCTACATCATACCATCTGGCTATTTGTCTCATGATAGTTTTTACGTCTGCCTTATCAAATTGGAATTTTCCGTTTTTCCAGGCAACAACGCCTTCGAGGTCAATATTTCCCTTCACTACAATTTCATCGGATGTAGTATTCGTCCTACTCTGTTCTCCGGGTTTAATCAATGCTGCATACTTACCTTTACTCACTCTTACACTTCCTTGCAGCAAAGTAGTTTTTATGTTTGCTTCATCTGTATAAGCGTTGATATTAAAATCTGTTCCTAATACCTGCACATCCAGATCATTTACTTTTACGTGAAAAGGCTTCGCTGGATTATGTGACACTTCAAAATAACCTTCACCAGCAAGCTCAACACTCCGGATATTGCCATTGAACGCTGTTGGGAATCTTAAGGAAGACGCAGCATTCAGCCAAACCTTTGTTCCATCGGCTAATTCCAACTGGTATTGTCCGCCCCTTGGAGTTGAGATGGTATTGTAAACTATATCTTCGCCAGTGCTTTCGGGGTTGTAGGTCAATTGACCGCCTATCTTAATGATGCGCACTCCTCCCTGTTTTGTCAACGCTCCATTAGCCGCAGTGTCCAAAACTATCTGACGGCCATTGGCAAGGGTCAGAATGGCCTTGTCACCACCCGGAGCAAGATCCTCCTGAACATAATGCTCTTTATTGGTGTTTGCAAAATCAGCTCCGGTTTTATTTCTAAACACTGTTAAATAAACTGCGGAGATGACAATTACAGAAAGTAGAACAGCCGCGGCAGATAATCTTCCTAAGGTAAAGAGCTTTATATACGAAGGTCTTTTTTTGATCCCGGTTTCAAGTTTGGCATTTTCAATTATGCTTGCGAACATAAAATCCCAATCAACCTGGCTTGCTTCACTCGCAACATGCTTCAATTCCTGCCAATCGGCATCTGTCAGTTGCTCAATATTCTGCCTGGCTGTGCCATCCTGCAATTCCTGAAGCAGTTCTCTCAGTTCTTCATAAGTGCAGGATCTTTGCTTAAACCTCTCAAATAAATATGCTAGCCGTTCTGTCATTTGTAATTTCTTAAAGTAAATTCATGGGGGTACAGTAATAAGACCCGGGAAATGGAGAATCGTACCAGGAAAAAAGAAGAAAAATTAAAATTTACGAAAAAAAACTTCGCAGTAGTGTATCCAGAAGACAATGGCTAAAAAATGGGAATGCTGGTCCAGGTAGAGTCTAATTTTTTTCAGCGCTTCAGAAAGATGATTCTTTACAGTTTGTTTTGATAATCCCAGCTTGCCCGCAATTTCATCGTGACTCAATCCTTCTTCCCTGCTTAATTCTATAATTTTTCTTTGTCTATCAGATAGCTCCGTCATGGCCTCCCTGATCAGTTTTTGACTTTCACGGGCCTGCAAGATTTGTTCTGTGAATTCCTCCGACATTCTGATATTAGCCCATAGCTGTTTAATTAGTTTTTGATCCCTTCCTATCCTGGATAACAGATCCAGTGTGCGGTTGCGGGTCATCCTGAATATATAGGCCTGGGGGTTATCAATTTCTTTAAGCCTGGATCTGGATTCCCATAGTTTCAAAAATACATCCTGCAAAACTTCCTCGGCGTCTACTTTTGAATGAGTAAGACCATATACGAAAGTGAAGAGCTTCTCTTTGTAAATATCAAAAAACTGACGAAAGGCAAGTTGATCGCCATCAGCCATTTTTGAAAGCATGACCTTTTCCTCAAATGATTTGGCATTCTCCATCTCTCGTTGATTGAGCTAAAATTAAGTAAACGCGACTATAAACGTTCTAAATTTTAGTTTAGCCAAATCAGTTCACAATAAATAATTATATGTGCAAGGGCTTGATAAAATGTATTGTCAGTCAGATGTTATTATAACTTGTGTTATGGTTAGGCTGAAAGTGATCAGTTTTTCATTTCAGCCTGAATACATTTTTTTGTATTCCCTAAATTATAAAAATATTCAGCAAGGGTCGTTTAAAAAACAGGAATCAATTAGCGTCTCCCCGCTTTCTTTGAAATTAGCCCACCAGGTCCGGAGTTACTTGCCTATTAATTGAAAAAAAGTATCTGATAAGAAAGATTTTTTCCGGGCTTCGCTGAAGCGGCATATTGATGAGATTTTGGAACAACATCCAAATACGATTAAAAAAAAAGAAGGGATAGTAGAAACTATCCCCCATTTCAACATGAGAAAAAATTAAACAAATGAGAAAACTTTCAGGGCCTGCTTACCCTGATTATTTAGAAAACATATTTAATGATAAATAATATCGTATATACATAACTGATAT
>CAMPIQ010000200.1 GCA_946886475.1 uncultured Chitinophagales bacterium
TGACTTTTGACCCTTCCTTCGTCAGGGCATGCTTTTGACTTTGAATTTTAAACTTCGAACTCCTACTCCCTGCTACAACTTATGGTCCTCTTCTTCTTTGAATATTTCAATTAAGCTTGTTTTGAATTTTCCCCAGAAATTCAACATGCCCCGGCGGGTCTCTACTCTATCTACACTGCCATCGGATTCCACTGTTTCCGCTTCTTCTTCCAGCGCACTTTTTAATCCCTCAGGAATTTCGATCTTTCTGAATGCCGTTTCAAACTGCTTGCGTTTGTGCTCGTAATCATCATAGCCTTTTAAGATCAATCCCAAACAGGTGGCATATGTAGGCCTTGCCAGCTCTTCTATATGTCCTGAAGCAAGGTGCTCGTTTGGCAACCCTATCCTCGCATTCAATCCGGTTACATATTCTGTTAGCTGGATGAGGTGTTTCAATTGTGATCCGCCACCGGTAAGTATTATCCCTCCGTTCAGCATTTTATTATCCAGTCCAACCTGTTTCAAATGATAGGTCACAAAATCAAGGATCTCACTCATCCTTGCCTGGATAATGTTAGCCAGGTTCTTAACACTTATTTCTTTGGCAGGCATACCTCTTAATCCCGGAATGGTGATGTATGCATTTGCTTTGGCTTCATTTGACAGGGCAGAACCAAACTGCACTTTCATTTGTTCGGCCTGTGTTTTTAAAACACCCAGCCCGGTTTTAATATCATTTGTAATGTTCTCCCCGGCAAATGGAATTACAGCCGTGTGTTTTAATATGCCTTCATAAAACACGGCAAGATCTGTGGTGCCACCTCCGATATCCACTATGGCAACACCTGCCTCCAGATCTTCCTGCGCCATCACTGCTGCAGAAGAAGCAAGGGGCTGAAGAACAAGATCTTTAGTAACCAGTCCGGATTTTTCCACTGAACGGTTAATGTTCCTGATGGCGTTTTTATCACCTGTAATTATGTGAAAGTTTGCGCCAACTTTTACCCCACCATATCCAATTGGATCAGGAATGTTTTGAAAATTATCAACGGTATATTCCTGTGGTATAACATCAATGATCTGGTCGCCTGCAGGTATATAGGTTTTGTACTGGTCAGCAATCAGCTGGTCGATCTCCCTTTGCGATATTTCATTTTCCGTATCATGCCTCACGATATCGCCACGGGTTTGCAAACTTTTGATATGATGTCCTGCAATGCCTACATATACTTCATTAACCTCAAGGTTGGGGTTTGAGGCGTAACAGTTTTCCAGTGCTGTTTTTATTGCTTTGATAGTTTCGTCAATGTTAAGCACCTGCCCATGCTTAACACCATTGGAATTGGCGCGCCCAAAGCCTAGTATCTCCAGCTTGTTGAATTCATTCTTGCGTCCGGCTATAACCGCAATTTTGGTGGTTCCAATATCGAGTCCCACAATAATTGGTTGCTCGTTGTTCATGCTATGTTGTTTTTAGTTGTTTCCTTTTTGCTGGTTCACGGGTTAACGGGTGCAGATCTGTTTCTTAAGCTAACGTGTTATATAATTAACACGTCAACGCTGAATTCTTTAGGTGATGAATCAACATTTCAATGGTCAACACATCACTAGTCAGCGCCTTCATTACGCCTCTTCATCACTGCCTTTGGCTTTTCAACTGGGTTGGATAGATTGGTTTTCGTAGGAATGGAATGGGTTGGAGTTTGAATAGGGTTGGGAATAGTCTTCGTAGAAACCTGATTGTACTTTGCTGAAATACTACTTACTGCCGAATCCTTTTTTAAAATATCATGAGTGGACATCATACCTTCATCTCCCACCTGTATCATTGCCCTGGCCATTAAGTCTTCAATATTTTTTTGTAGTTGAATGGAATCAACTGGTGTAACCGGTGTTTTCTTTACTGCAATTACCTGGCCTTCATACTGAACATTCAGAACAGCATACTTATTGAAACCAACTTTACTCAAAACCTGACTATAAAAAATAAACAACCGGTTCAACTTTTCTTCAATCCTGTCTGCGCTACCGATCTTTATTACATGATCTCCAATTACAGGTATGATCTCGAATTTTCTTTCGTTCGTGATAACAATTTGTCCTACCTGTGCATTCCAGAACGGATGCGCATAAACGAAACCTGAAATGGTCTTCACACTTTCCAAAAGGGAACTGTCCTTTGCAAGCCATTTGGTACCGGAAGGAAAACCAGTTACTACAGGAACCCTGGCACTCATTTTTTCAATTAAAGGCATTATATGACCTGAACTGTCAATATAAAATGAACGTCCGGAAGAAGTGAATACCCTGGCAATGGGCTGTCTTTCTTCAACAAAAACATGCAGGGCATCCTTACTGTCAAAGTAGAGCTCAGCATCTTTTATCCAGGGATTCAATTCAAGATTCCTTTCAAGCCTGGCAATCCTGATTTTAGCAATATGCCTGTTCAATACATTACCACTGGTTTTTTCAATAAGCCTGATGATATCAGATTTATCGAGATACAACCCGTTACCACCCCTCATACCTATAATAAGTTCATTGCACAGATGAGCCTTCTGCTTTCTGTTGGCAGCTATCAGAAGTGTTGTAATACCGGCCATCACCATCACCCAGACGGCTAACAATAAAATTCTTTTTATAACATCTTTCCTTCTCATTGGTTCTTATTACGGAATCTGCCTGTTTTTATTCCTGTATTTACTTTCAGTTTCATTTCTTCTCAATGATCTCCTTCACTGGTTGCACCAACGCATCAATATCCCCCGCCCCTGCCATTACTATTACTTCGCCAAACTCCTTATTCAGTTCATGTTCCTTCATCCATTGCAACATTTCCTCTTTTCCAAATACCTGTTTATTGTTTCCTTCAATTTTATTTAATATCATTTCACTATTAACACCTTCCATGGGTAACTCCCTGGCCGGGTATATGGGGAGTAGTATCAGGTTATCCGCCATAGAAAGAACTTCTGCAAATCCATCAGCAAAATCCCTGGTCCTTGAAAAAAGATGGGGCTGAAAAACAACCGTAACTACCCGCTGGGGAAACAAACTTTTTACACTTCGCAGCAAGGGCCTTAATTCTTCAGGATGGTGCGCATAATCATCTATCAATACCGGTTGCGTATAAGCGCCATCCTTTTTCTTTACAGGAGGGATGATATATTCAAACCTTCGTTTAACGCCTTTGAAATCTTTTACCGCGGACCTGATCTTTTCTCCGTCTATTTCAAGTTCATGTGCTACCGCCATAGCCACTAGTACATTCTCCACATTATGCATACCCCCGGTTTTCAATTCAACATTTGAAAGCGTGGCATTCTTAAACCTGGCCTCAAAAACATAACCTCCTTCATCAATGGTAATATCAGCTGCAAAAACATCGGCGGAATCATTTTGCAGGCTATAGGTAAGCTTCTTTGCGGTTCTGATTTCCTTTGTTCTTTTCAATCCAAATTTGGTTAGAAGCAATCCGCCTGGTTTTACCTTATCTCCAAAAGCAATGAATGCATCCTGCATGGAGTTTTCATCTCCATAAATATCCAGGTGGTCGGCATCCATTGCTGTGATAATAGCAACATCCGGACTTAATTTCAAAAAGCTTCTGTCGTATTCATCTGCTTCAATTACACAGGTATTGTTATCACTGCTCCAGAAATTGGTTCCATAGTTTACTGATAAACCACCCAGGAATGCATTACATCCATAGCCTGTATGCCGGAGTATATGTGCAATCATAGTTGAAACCGTTGTTTTTCCATGTGTACCTGCAACGCAGATATTAAATGAATCTGCACTTATTGCCTGAAGCACATCGCTCCGCTTCACTACTTTGAAACCATTTTGCAGATAATACTGCAATTCGGCGTGTTCCTTTGGAATGGCAGGCGTATACACAACCAGGTCAACATCTTTTGGAATGGCATTCAAATCTTCTGAATAATGGATACTGATCCCTTCCTCTTCCAGCTTTTTAGACAATAATGTAGATGTTCTATCGTACCCGCTAACCCTGATCCCTTTTGATAGAAAATACCTGGCAATAGCACTCATACCAATTCCACCGATACCTACAAAGTATACAGACCTGATCCCGGTTATGGTATCCAAAACTGATTGTGTATTATTTTCCTGATTCATTTATTTCGTAATACTTTCAAAATTTCTCTGGCTATATGCTCGTCGGCGTTCAACACTGCATAGTTGCCAATATTGTTCTTTAATTCAATTTGCCGGTTTTCATCTTCCGCCAATCCAATAATCGCGGGTATCATTTTTTCAGTTGCTTCATTATCCTTAACCATGATAGCCGCCTGCTTTTGAACCAGATTCAGAGCATTTACTGTCTGATGATCCTCTGCAGCAAATGGGAAGGGCACGAATAAAACGGGCCTTTTTACAACACATAGTTCAGCAATGGCCATTGCCCCTGCGCGGGATATAACAATATCTGATGCGGCATAGGCCTTTTCCATTTCTGTAATAAATTCATCTACCCATACGGATTCACCTTCAAAGCTTTTCCATTTCGTTGCATTTGTTTTACCGGTCTGCCAGATCAACTGCAAACCCTTTCCGGTTAACATATCCAGCCCTTTGGCCACCGCCTCATTTATGGATCTTGCCCCCAGACTCCCTCCAACAATCAACAAGGTTTTTTTCCCGGGATGCAATCCAAAAAACTTCAGCGCTTCTTCCTTTGAAACCGAATGCATATTTGCTAATGAT
>CAMPIQ010000201.1 GCA_946886475.1 uncultured Chitinophagales bacterium
AGGAAGTGGCCTTGGCAGGTAGAACCTCACTGGATATTACTTTGCTTCCTTCCTCATTAGCAATGGACGCTGTTGTTGTAATTGGTTACGGTACAGCTGCTAAAAGAGATCTTACAGGTAGTATCGTTACTATTAAAGGAGAAGAAATTGCCAACAAGCCAACTGCAAATCCATTAGGTCTGTTACAAGGAAAAGTAGCAGGGTTATCCGTAGTTAATTCAGGAAGACCAGGTGCAGAACCAGATATTCGGATTCGCGGTACAAATACAATTAATGGAGTGAAACCTGTTTATATTGTTGATGGAATCCTGAATGATAATATCAACTTTTTAAATCCTGCCGATATTGAATCTATCGAGGTTTTAAAAGACCCTTCTTCCTTAGCCATTTTTGGTGTACGCGGTGCCAATGGAGCCATTGCCATAACTACCAAAAAGGCAAAAGCAGGTCAAATGCTGGTGAATTTCAATACATCTATAGGTGTTAAAAAGGTGCAGGATAAAATTCAAATGACCAATGCTGCACAGTTCAGGGAATTATATACTGAACAACTCATGAACCAGGGTGCCACAGCTTTTGATTATGCATTATGGACTGCCAATACGGACTGGCAGGATGAAATTTTCCAGGATGCTATCATTAATTATAACAACATCAGTATAACCGGGGCTACTGAAAAAAATCGTTTTTACCTGGGCCTGGGTTATATTAATGAAGAAGGTATCATCAAACATGAGCAATACAAAAAATATACACTCAATTTCAGCGATGAACTGAGAGTGACCAGAGGATTAAAGTTTGGTGTAACCATGAATGCTTACAGGGCAGAGTTACCACAGGAAAGGAGCGTGGGTTCAGCCATCAGGGCCGCACCTATTGCACCTGTTTTAGATCCAACGACTGGTTTATACCATACACTTCCTTCATTTCAAAGAGCCCAGGTATTTAATCCACTTGTTGCTGTTGAAGTAGAAAAAAATACACTAATAGCAAGAGAATATCGTGCGGTGGGTAGTATTTATGGTGATGTAAACTTTTTAAGAAATTTTAATTTCCGTGTGCAATTATTTGCCGACTACGGCTTTAATACATCCAGGAGCTATCAACCAATATTAACTGTCTACAATCCTGAAATTGTGGGCTCAGACAAAAGAGATACTTCACGCAGAACAACGTCAGTAAATCAAAGCCAGGATATTTATCCAAAAACGCAGATGGATTATTTGCTTACCTATAAAAAGAAGTTTGGTGGGCATGATCTGACTGTTTTGGGTGGTGTTACTACCTATTACAGGGCATTTGAAGGAACAAATTCTTCCGTTCAACAAGGAACTTCCCAGGTCATTCCAAACAATCCTGATAAATGGTATGTGGATGCGGTTGGAGATCCATCCACTAAACTTGGATCAGGCAGTGCATGGGAAGATGCTTCACTTTCTTATTTAGCAAGAGCACTATATAATTATGAAGGCAAATATTTATTGAATGCTTCCTTCAGAAGAGATGGAAGCAGCCAGTTTTATTCTTTAGGCAATCAATGGAAAAATTTTGGAGCTATCGGCGTTGGTTGGGTAATAAGCCGGGAAGATTTTTTTGGTGACCAGGAATTCCTGGATTACCTGAAATTAAAAGGATCATGGGGCATTTTAGGAAATAAGAATATTGATGATCGTTACCGGTATCCCGCCTATCCCACACTTACCAATGCCAACTCAGGCGTTTTTGGAAATAATGTAGTGGCCGCTTTAGAACCTCAGTATATTCCGGATCCAAACCTGAACTGGGAAACTGTTCATAGTTATGAATTTGGTGTTGAGTTGAATACTTTAAATAACAGGTTATTTTTTGAAGCAAATTATTATAACAAAGTAACCAAGGACGTACTAACATTAATTGAAGGTCCATCTGGCACTTTGCCCGGTTTAGGAAACCTGGGAGAAATTGAAAACAAAGGTTTTGAATTTACAGCAAGCTGGAACCAGGATATCAATGAAGATTTTGGCTACTCCATTTCAGGCAACTTAACCACCATTAAAAATAATGTAGCAAAGCTGAATAAAACAGGTTTTGCCATTATTAATGGCGCCGCAAGAACAACAGCTGGTTTCCCAATTGGTTATTTCTACGGTTATGTACATGATGGAATTTATCAATCAAATACAGAAGTTTCAAAAAGCCCCACCAGTCAAATCGGTGCTGTTTCTGCTGGTGACATAAAATACAGGGACATCAATGGTGATGGTGAAATTACAGTTGATGACAGGACCCTGATTGGAAATCCGACACCAGATTTTATTTATGGTGGAAGTGTATCACTTAACTATAAAGGATTTGATATCGGTGTTGATATGCAGGGCGTATATGGTAACGAGATTTTCAGGGCATGGACCCAGGGTACATTTGCTGATTTTAATTACCTGGAACAGCGTATAGATCGTTGGAATGGCCCCGGCACATCTAACTGGGAACCTATTTTAAGTACAAGGAGAGCTAATAACTATCAAAATTCCACTTATAATATTGAAGATGGCAGTTTCTTTAGAATCCGGAATTTACAGGTAGGTTACACATTTGGACAAAACATATTAAGCGGTGTAGGAATAAAATCATTACGTATTTACTTGAATGCGCAAAACCTGGCAACATTTGCTAACAATACGGGTTATACACCAGAAATTGGTGGTAGTGCAACCGCATTTGGAGTAGATAATGGAACATATCCTGTACCCGCAGTGTATTCAGCAGGCCTTAATTTAAATTTTTAAATTTCTTAGTATGAAAAAAATATTTTATTTAAAGTGGAGCTTATTACCATTGGTGGTTTTGCTGATCGGAATTTCATCCTGCAAAAAGGATTTCCTGGATCGCCAGCCCCTGGGTCGATATATTGATGAAGATGTTCCGGCAGGATCATTTGACAGTAAAGTTTTTGCGCTTTATTCTTTATTGAGAACGGATGGTTTTAACTCGATTCACTACCTGGCTATTCACAGCTTCAGATCAGATGAATCTGAAAAAGGAAGTACACAGGCCGATGGTGCCAATCATGGACAGATGTATGATGATTTTCAATATGACAAGAGCAATGGTTTGCTTCAAACATATTGGACAAATCACTATGCAGTGATCATTGCAGCTAACGCAATCATTGATGATATTGATTCCATTGGAGCAACAGATCAAAATACATTAATAAATAAAGCTGAGGCCAAATTTTTAAGAGCCTATGCTTTTTTTCACCTGGTTCGTTCTTTTGGCGAAGTTCCATTAGTTGATTTTAAGATTACGGATGCCGCCCAGGTAAATATTCCAAAATCTACATCAAACGAAATATTTGCATTGATTGACCAGGATTTAATGGAAGCAACCTCTGTATTACCTGAAAGCTGGGATGCCCAATACACCGGGCGATTGACAAAGGGCGCCGCATTAACCTTACAGGCTAAAACGCATTTATGGCGCAATAACTGGGCTGCCGCACTTACATCCGCAAAAAGTGTAATAGCATTAAATAAGTATGGTTTGGTATCCAATTATGGAAGCCAGTTCAGGCATACCGGGGAAAATGGTCCTGAATCTATTTTTGAGATACAGGCGATTTTCAGGCCCGCCTTAGATCTGGGTATTCCATATGCCAATGTGCAGGGTGTAAGAGGTGCAGGTTCATGGGACCTGGGCTGGGGATGGAATGTTCCTACCCAAAATTTAGTGGATGAATATGAAACCGGTGATCCAAGGAAAGATGCAACAATCTTATACTCTGGTCAAACCGATCCACTTTTTGGAGAAACATTGCCTCCGCAACCAACTATTGCAAGACCCTACTGGAACAAAAAGATTTATACTAATCCTGCCGATAGGGTTGCCCTAAACAGCCGGTTTGGAAGATGGATGAATCATAGAATATTTCGATATGCTGATGTTTTATTAATGGCTGCCGAAGCTGCGAATGAATTGGGTGGCACACAAAATACCACCGATGCATTGGCCTGGCTTGAAATGGTTAGAGCCAGGGCAAGGGGAAACAATAATGCCATCCTTCCACCAGTTACAACAACGGACCAGGATGAATTAAGGCAAGCCATCAGGCATGAACGTTTTGTGGAATTGGCTATGGAAGAATCAAGGTTTTGGGATTTAGTAAGATGGGGTATCGATATCACCGTTTTACCAGCTTCGGGAAGCCCGGGTTACCAGCTTAAACACAGACTATTACCTATTCCTCAAGAAGAAATTGATAAATCAGGTGGTATTCTGGTACAAAACCCGAATTATTAATACTTAAATTTCAAAACTGAAAAACATGAAATCAACTAAAATAATTTTATTTGGATTCTCCCTGGTTATTATGTTTGGTTTGCTTTTAACAGCCTGTCAAAAACTGGACAGACCTGCACTCGGGGAACTAATTCTTGATCCACCTCCACCTCCATTAACACTCTTGGACAGTAAAAGCTATTGGCATTTCAATGGAGATACCAGGGATACCGGTGAATTAAGATTACCAACAACAGCTACCAGTATCTCATTTGTTCCGGGAGTTACAGAAGGTTCTGCAGCACAAGTGGGAGCAGGTGGTTCTATGGTTGTTAGAAATATACCTGATGCATTAAAATCGCCTGGCAGTTTCTCCATTGCATTCTGGATGAATGGTGTGGGACCCGTACAAGGCGGAGCACAAGGATTATTCGCTATATCTAAAAGCACTG
>CAMPIQ010000202.1 GCA_946886475.1 uncultured Chitinophagales bacterium
GTCAATATATAATCATCTTATTACCACCACCACTCATCATCCTCGTCATCATCTTCAGTCTTTTTCTTTTTTCTGGCTTTGGTTGCCTCTGCATTACCCAGGTGTATCTGTAAACCTACGCCACCCTGAATGGTTTTATTCCAGTAACCCCCTTCCATTTTATCAGCGAGGTAGCTTACTGTAAATTCGAGGCCAACATTACTTCCAACAAAAACCACGGGTCCGCCTGATACACCATAACCCTGAATACTGCGTTTAACCGTACCGCTTTTATACGTTCCGGTTGAATAACTTCCATCTACAAAAAAGTTGGTCTTGCTATAACGGTTCAACAGATAGTAACGAAGAAATGGGGATATCACATGGCGCTCATTTGTTCCACCGTTTACCTTGTTAATGGAACCGGTGTACCTGCCGCCCAGGGCCAGCTTGTTCACAAAAAAATAGCCTATACCCGGAGAAAACGAAAAAGTATTGACTGTAAAATCATCACCTGTTGGAACTTCCGTAGTCTTTGAAGAATAACTGACATTACCTCCGAGAAGGATCTGGCCACGGCCAATTTGTGCCGATGCAGTAAAAGCAAATAATGAAAAAATACCAATTGTAAGAATTCGTTTCATAAAGTGTAGATTATAATTGTTCTGATAGCGGCGCAAGATAATACAGGAATAACCAGTTGCAATACCCAATTCCGGGTATTTTTAAATAAGCATTGCAAATGCCGTTAATTAAAATATTTTTATGGCTAATTCGTTAATGGCCCATGAAACAACTGCTTACCTGTATCCTGCTGATCCTTTCATCATTTGTATCCGCCCAGCAGGAATTCTTTAAATCGGATCAAAAATTTTCCACTGAAAACCTCGAAAAATTTTATTCTTCCGTCACCATTCATGATAGTATCATATTGTTTAAAGCCAATGATTATAGCCTGTATGCCTATAACAAGCACACCGGGAAACAGATCTGGAAATATTACCTGAGGTATAAATCCAATTCCCATCCTCATGTTGCAGGAGGTTATATCTGGACCAATGATGCGGAAGAAGACGGTTTAAGACTTGACATAACAGGTTCCAATCCGAAAAAACTTCCATTCAGTGTTTATTCGAAACCCCTCATAAAAAATAACCTTCTTTACACAACCGGTCTATATGAAGCGGGCAACCTGCTGGCTTATGATATGGCGGCCGATTCCATTGTATGGTACCATTTCATAGCACATGGTTGCGACAGACAGCCATATTACCTCCAGGACAGGATCATTGCCAATGCGGAAGGGAGTAACTGGTTCGAGATTGATTACAATGGTGCGTTATTGAATAAAGATTGCGAACTGGATGAAAACGAATATCCGTCGGGAGAAAACTGTTACGATCCATTTATCATCCGGACCCACGACGGCAACAGGATGTATGAGAAACAGGGTGAGAAATTTAAATTGGGCGAATACAGCGACCCTGAGGTATCCTATACGGCGAATAAAACATTTATACTGCATGAAGGCAGGTTCAGCATTGTTGGGAAGAAAATGAAAAAATTGTTCTCAAAAGAACTGATTGAATTATCTGATTCGATTGAAGAAGACAATTATGAATTTTCATCCATTCTTAAAACCGATGATAAACATGCATGGATCCTTTATAACCAGAAACTATTGGTGTTTGACCACCATAAAAATAAGATCGAAAACCTGATTGATCTGGCCGCATGGGAACCGCACAGTGCGGAAATGGATGGAAACAATTTGTGGCTGATATCTAAAAAAGATGGATTGCTCTACGGCATTAAATTGTAAATATCCTCTAAGTCAATAACCGGTCTGGCCCTAAAACGGTTGTTGCAAAAACAATCTTCTGAATTTTTATAAAATTCACTACCTTTTGTATAGACCTATATGAACAGGGCTTTTATTTCAGTGATCAACAGATCAGATTCCTCCGGCACTGGCGTTCTACAATGACTAAAAATAAACAGGCGTCTTTTATGAGACTGACGCAGGGTTCAACACAACCAATTCTAAGAAATTATCGTTTTTAAACAGAACAATAAGCATTAACGGAACCGGACCACTATAGTTTATCTTATAAGAACCAGTTTGTTCACCTTAAAAAAATGGTATGAAAAAGATGTTTTGCATTCTATTGGGTGTTGGTTGTTGCATCTCATTATTGTTCGCACAAAAACCAGGTGAGCCCTGCTGCTCTGTTATTGGAACGGATAAGGCCAGTATGACCATTACCATCCGCGATAATCATACGGGACAGGTAAGCCAGTTCAAAAGCAGTGAAAAGGATTTTGCAACACTTACATCCGGCTCAAGGGTCAGTACTTCATTTGCCAGCAAAAAAATAACAGGCATCAACGGACTGGAAAAGGTTTATGATCTTATTGAGCCTTCTTATGGCGAGCCCTGTTGTGGGATTACCGGAATTCAGCCGGATCCTGGAGATCCCTGCTGCGGTATTGTATCCGCAAAAGATGCTGCCACCGGAGCGACTTTTCAATTCAAAGCCCCGAAAGAAATTACAGCTCATTTAAAAGCCGGTGATAAGGTGCTCAGGTTTTTTGCTGTCCCGCCAAATGAAATAGTGAATCCATCGGCGTCTACCAATGATAAAACAATGCACTCCCTGCCGCCGAATGAAATCGCCCATTCACTACCTCCAAACGAGATCGTTGATCCGTCTCTACCACCAAATGAATTTGCATTCATTCAATTAAAGATCAATGATGCCGGAATGCATGCTTCAGCCAGTTCTTCATCCGGCAAAAATGTGTATGCGTATCCTGTAATAAAAAATAAAAAGGAAGACCAGAATGCATCCGAGCTATGGGAGATCACGCTTCCGCCAAATAAAACAACAGCCTCGGTCCTTGCCGGAACCAATGCAAATGGCACTACCAATGCAATGGCCATTTCATCCGGTGATAAACTTTTGATAGCTACTCATTCTTACCCCGTTGTGCTGGCTCCGGGAATTTATAATGTGAGCATTAATAATATTCCCATAAAAAATGTTCCTCTTGAAAAAGGCAAAAGCACAAGGATCAGGGTGGGTTATATTGTATTCAGCAGCAGCAACTGGTCCATCTATAACGAAAGCGGGCAACAACTTTACCTCTCAGCTGGCACCGGCAGGTTTGCCATTCCCATTGGTAACTACCAGGTGCGATTTGGAGAAACAAAACTTCAGCAAACAGTAAAGGAAGAAGAAGTCATAGAATTCTAAGATCAATAGGATAGTAAAGCCTGGATGGTTTCATTAAGCCTTGCCTTTGCCAAAAAGTTTTGCTCCAGTTCAATGTTAAATGGCACAGCAGTATCAAGTGATGCGCAACGCTTAACAGGGCCATCCAGATATTCAAAACAATTTTCAGCTATCCAGGCTGCTATCTCTCCGGCAATGCCTCCGGTCATGGTATCCTCGTGCAATAACAAAACCTTTCCTGTTCTTTTCACCGAAGCGGCAATGGCTTCATGGTCCAAAGGAAGGAGGGTTCTCAGATCGAGAATATCAATAGAGATATCCGTATGTTCTGCAGCATAATCTTCAGCCCACAATACACCTGCACCATAAGTAATTATAGAAATTTCATTCCCTGTCTGTACCTGTCTTGCCCTGCCTATCTCCACTTCAAAATATTCTTCAGGCACATCACCGCTCACACTTCTGTATAAAGCCTTATGTTCAAAAAACATAACAGGGTTGGGATCATTGATGGCAGCTATCAGCAATCCTTTAGCATCGGCTGGTGTGGATGGATATACCACTTTCAAACCAGGGGTATGAACAAACCAGGCTTCATTGGATTGAGAATGAAAAGGACCGGCACCCACACCACCGCCTGTAGGCATGCGAATAACCACATCTGCATGTTGCCCCCAGCGGTAATGGATCTTTGCCAGGTTATTGATGATCTGGTTGAAACCCACTGTAACAAAATCTGCAAACTGCATTTCCATCATGGTCTTGAAACCTTCCAGCGACATGCCCAGGCAGGCGCCCACAATGGCGCTCTCGCAAAGCGGCGTATTGCGAACCCTTTCTTTTCCGAAATCATTTACGAATCCTTCAGTGATCTTGAAAGCACCGCCGTATTCCGCAATATCCTGTCCCATGAGAACAAGGTTCGGATGCTTTTGCATGCTTTGATGAAGCCCTTCTTTGATGGCGTCAATAAGACGTAAACTTCTGGACGCGAGCTGTGAGCTGTGAGTTGAATCTCGAAGCTCGTTGCCAGTTCGCCGGTCCTCTGCATACATATCCTTCAACTCAATTTCCGTTTTTACTATAATTGAATTGCTGCTGAATCCAGTTTTTAATTCTTCTTCTATTTTATTTTTTTGTTCAGCTTTTATGGCGTCAATATCATCAGTAGTTAAAACCTTGCCGGCAATGAGGAAGGTTTCGAAATTTTTGATGGGGTCTTTTATAGCCCATTCATCAAACATTTCTTTTGGAACATATTTGGTACCGCTCGCTTCTTCATGTCCGCGCATACGGAAGGTCATGCATTCCACCAGGTAGGGTTTCTGGTTTTTTATGCACCATTCGCGCACGCCTTTGATCGTATCATAAACTGTAAGCACATTATTTCCATCAATTACTACGCTTTCCATTCCATAACCTTTGGCACGGTCGGCCAGTTGTGCACATCGAAACTGTTCATTTACCG
>CAMPIQ010000203.1 GCA_946886475.1 uncultured Chitinophagales bacterium
ATTCCCTTAAGTCTTCATCCTGTTAGTTGAAGCTTAAGTTGGAAACTTAAATGTTCATACTTTCTTTTTTATAAAAATTATAATTCTGAGACGAGGCAAGAAAGTAAAGGGTCTAACTAACAGCGAGAAAAATAGCAGATTAATTGTACACTTACCAAATGCGATGCTCAAAATAACGATGCAAAGATAGGGGGAAAGAAAATAAATAAATCCTGCTAATTGTTAGGAATTCGTGAATCGTGAATCGTCAATTGGAAATCATAAATCCGGTCGTTTGCCAATCGTTAATTGCCTTCGGGCATAAGCTTATTGCCGATTGACGATTGACGATTCACGCCCTGCCCATTTGCTTCAGGAAACTCACGTGCGAACTGATGGCGTGCCTCATTCGTGGATATTCGATATAGGAAATTCCATATTCCGCACAGGCCTGTTTCACTATGCGCCTGATCTCTGTATAATGTATATGAGAGATCTTGGGAAATAAATGGTGTTCGATCTGGAAGTTCAGTCCGCCTACCATCCAGTTAATGATTTTATTTTTAGGAGCAAAATTCGCCGTGGTCTTTAACTGGTGAATGGCCCATTCATCATCAAGTTTACCAGTGTCTTCGTGAGGCATAGGAAAATGGGTATGTTCAACGGTATGCGCCAGCTGAAAAACGATACTGATCACAAATCCGGCAAGAAGTGAAAAAACCAGAAAGCCAACCAGCCATGCCGTGAATCCTACTGTATAGATCGGTATGGCAATAAACAATACAAGGTAAAAGATCTTGAACGACCAGAAAATGATATGGTCGGTCATGGTCATTTTCTTCAAAGGCATTGGTCCTATCCTTCTTTTAAAATACTTCTGATAGTCAAGTAAAAAAACCCAGAGTATATAAAGAAGGGAATAAAGGAACCAGAAATAGATGTGCTGGTATTTATGCATTACCAGCTTTGGCTGGGTAGTGCTCATACGAAGCCAGGGCTGAATATCAATATCATCATCCACCCCATCAATATTGGTATAGGCATGGTGGATCACATTATGTTTCATATTCCACATAAATGAACTTCCACCCAACACATTCAGTGAAGAAGCGGCAACATTATTCAGCCACTTATATTTACTGAAGCTGCCATGGGCGCCATCATGCATGATGTTGAAACCAATTCCGGCTACTACTAATCCAAGTAACACACATTCAAGTATAGCCCAGAATACACCAGGCGTAAAAAATACCAGGTGTACATAAAGAAAAATAAAGGAGACTAACAGTATAATCGCTTTTGTATACAGTTTTTTATCGCCAACCAATGATTTGCCGGTTGACTCGAAATAGTCATTGATGCGTTTTTTCAACTCAACATGAAAGGACTGGTTTACAGCCGGGAACTTGGGTATTGCCATTACGATTTGATCTTAATTTCTTTTGAATCAGCGTTGCAAATCTAAGCTTTACTGGTCTTTTGATCAGTTAAAATTTGATCTGTATTGATCATCATTCAAATCCTGCACCAATATAATTGCTGAACAAAAATTTTTTAAAGAATTAATCTTAAGATTTCATTAGGTAAACAAAGCATAACACTTGCTATAATGCAGACAAATGCACATCATGAATTTCACTTTCGCCAGGAATATCCATTTTACCAAACTCCTAAAAACAGCCGACCGTTTAAGAGAATTCAATTTTCGTTTACTTCCAGGAAATGAGAATCAATTATTTCACGTTGATGTGCCCGATGACAGGGGTAACCGGATCATGTTCAAAATGCATAAAGAAAACGACCATTGGAGGTTAGTGGAATCCAACCTGCCTAAATGGATCGTGGATAACGAAAGCCGGCTTGACGGTCTGATTGGTGAAGAACTTGGCTAATAAAATCATGTTCCATGGTTCATTAAATGTTTAGGAACTGGCATAATATTGTTACCGTTCATTCAAACAGTAATTTATGACAGATAATAATCGTAATAACCATTCCAGGCCTGATGATCAAACCGGGAGATCTCATGGACCTCAGGGTGTGGACAAAGCTCCTGGTGAAGAAACAGCAGCTGATACTGAAAACGTAATAAATATCACCCAAAAAGGAAAAAACAAAGTTGATGGAGATCCCTCCAAACCATCTGACCAACCCCTGAATCCACAATAAATTCTTTTCAGTAGAACTGTTTCGGTGGCCATGAAAAAAAGCGCAGGTATTTTAGTTTTCAGAAAAAAAGTAAACCATTTAGAATTTTTCCTGGTACACCCTGGCGGTCCTTTCTGGAAAGGAAAAGATCAGGGAGCCTGGTCCATCCCAAAAGGTGAATTTGAAGAAGAAGCGCCATTGTTGGCGGCCAGGCGTGAATTTGAAGAAGAAACCGGCAGTTCGGTAAGCGGTGATTTTATTGAACTTGAGGTGATTCAGCAAAAAGGAGGAAAACTTGTTTTTGCCTGGGCGGTTGAAGGCAATATTGATCCTGCTTCAATTGTTTCCAATCAATATCAACAGGAGTGGCCGTACAAATCGGGCAAGTGGCAAAGTTTTCCCGAAGTGGATAAAGCCGGATGGTTTGATGAGAAAACCGCCCGCCGCCTGATCAACCCGGCTCAAACCATGTTTCTTGACGATCTTTTAAAAAAACTTAAACAGGATTGATCTTTTGGTCTGCATGTTTTTACTTACTTAACGCCGAACACTAAAATTTGACCGAAATAAATTTCCATTTTCAATTCCTGCGAAGCAAATTTGTATTCTTATAAAATTATATGAAAAACCAGTTCCTCGCCATAATGGCACTTGTATTTGTTACAGGTTGCTCCGATACAGAAGGCCATCCCGTTGCCGTAAAGGATACCACTGTAAAATCATACACCGATTCTCTTCAGTCCCATAAGCATGTACCCATAGCAAACGCTGCGACCATAATGGCTAAAAAGCAGGTGCCTGTGCTTTGTTACCATCATATCAGGCCAATCAGGATGGCCAGCAAGGCTAATAAAGGATATGAAGTAACCGTGGCCCAGTTTAAAGAACAAATGAAGATCCTTGCAGACAGCGGATATAAAAGCATAACACCCGAACAGTATTATGACTACCTGTCCAGGGGAGCCGCCATTCCCGGGAAATCTGTAATGATCACCTTTGATGATACCAGCGAAGAGCATTTTACCATTGCCAAGCCTGAAATGGAAAAATATGGCTTCAAGGGTGTTTTTTATATCATGACCATTTCCATAGGACGTCCTAATTATATGACCAAGGATCAGATCAGGCAACTGGCTGATGATGGCCATATCATTGGAAGCCATACCTGGGACCATCACCGCGTGGACAGGTATAAAAATGAAAATACCATTGAAGAAAGAGGAGTAAAGAAAGTGGTGAATGACTGGGACCAGCAACTTGCCAATACTAAAAAATCGCTGGAAGCAATTACGGGTAAACCGGTTGAGTATTTTGCTTATCCTTTTGGTATCTGGAGTAAAGAGGGAATTCCCGAAATTGAAAAAAGAGGTTATAAAATGGCCTTCCAGCTTTCCACAAAAAGGGATTCTCTGCAACCATTATTTACTGCAAGAAGAATGATCGTTTCTCCCGAATGGAGTCCGGAAGGAATGATCAGGGTTATGAAAAGCACATTTAAATAAATAAGCTTACTCATTTTATTGTTGAATTCACTCAACATATTTCCCCACTAAAGCCCTTTATCAGGGCTTTTTTTATAAAATATACATTGGTGAGATAAATTTTTGATCGCTTTATTTTATTGGAACGGTCTTTGGATTTTATAAGAAAATTGAGTTTATGTTTCCATTATGGTTTTTTATTGTGTTGATTGGTGTGATCTGTTTATTGTTGTACGTTACCCGTACTACAGAAGACAACTTAATGATGATGAGTAAGAACCGTCTCAGGAAGTTTCAATATTGGATTAAGGGAGCTGATAATAAATAATTGGTTTTAATTCCAATGAAGGAAGATCTGTTTACCCGGTAATTAAATCCGTTGAAAAAGGATAAAGATGCAGTTGCTGCATCTTTTTTTAATGCAAAAAAGCCGGCTGGCCGGCTTTCAGGATCTTAAAGAAATAATCAATCCGCTCTTCTTCCGCCACCGCGGGTAAGCGCTACCAATAACAATATAAACACGGCAGCTCCCACTACCCACACCCAGGGAGAAGCATACCAGGCCGCACCATCAGTATCTACATCAACATTAATTTCTTTTCCGGCATCCTGCGCCAGGCATATTACTGTGCTGAATAGTACAGCAATCATTGCCAAAATGGATTTTTTCATGATCATAGTTTAAGGTAATCAGTAAAAAATAATGCCATCAAGAGGCAGTTTATGTGAATTGGGTGCAGGATTACAGGCTTGATAACTTCAACAATCATCCTTCCCTGTGGATATTTCTATTCTCTTCTTCCGAAAAGCAGACTGCCTATGCGAACCATATTACTGCCTTCTTCAATGGCAATCCGGTAATCATCGCTCATTCCCATGGAAAGAATCTCTAATTGCACATTTGGGATCTGAAGTATTTTATACTTTTTAAATAAGCCACTTAAATTTTGAAATTCCTTTTTTATCTGTGCAGATTGATCAGTAAAACTTGCCATTCCC
>CAMPIQ010000204.1 GCA_946886475.1 uncultured Chitinophagales bacterium
GCCATATGCTGAAGGTTGAACAGGGTAAAAGCTTCAAAAGATCCAATCAGGTTGCGACCGGCTTCCAGTTTTTCCAGGAGGGTATGCGCACTTTCTGTTTTCCTTATGCTGTTTTGCAACTGGCTGCCAAGTTCTTCATCTTTTTTATGCTCGTCTTCAAAGCCTGCTGCCACGGATGGTTCAAACTGGCTGATGACCGGTAAAATGAATCTGTCTTCCTTATGGGCATGTTCCTCAAAGAGCATGATGATCTCTCTAACCCTGTTGAGTGCCTCTTCTGTTTCCGCTTGCTCTGAAAAATCAGTTTGTTGCAGTTGTATTGCAGTGTGATAAAGTGAAGCCCGCAGGCCTTTATGTATAAGATTGAAAATATTATAACGTTCCATATTCAATTTTTAAAAGTTAAGGATATTGGATTTCGTTGGTTAAGGGTGAACATATCAGGATGCCTGCCTGTAAACGAATCCTTCGAGAACAACCTCAGTTGTTCCATCGTGCCTTGATATTTTAAGCTTTGTTGGATAGTATCCCGATGTATGGAATCTGGTTGGTTGAGGAAGGTTTCTTTCAAATGCTCCATTGGCTTTGAGGAACTGAAGCGTGATCATGGGTTCATAAAATATGATCTTACTGTCGTAAGAACCATAAATGAATGTTTGCGAAAACGGCTGACCATTTAATTCGGGAGAAGTAGCGTCCAACCAGTGACGGCCCATCATGGGTACACCAGGAGCAGGGGAAATATGATTTGCCGGTACATAATCAGCTGCAGGAAGATTCTGGTTCATTTTTGTGTCATCAACTAATGCCATGATCTCATTTTTTGTAAGCATGTAAAAATGAAAATCAAAATGCGGCAGCGTATATACACCATCAGGTTCGTGCCCGCTTGAATTCCAGTTCACCATTATATTTTTAAATGGTGTGCCGCTTTTATCCGAAACAGGAACAATGATATTGTTTTCATGACTGGTATGATCGCTTGGCTGGCCTACTGGCACAGAATTAAGCGCAGCATCATTCAAAACAATTGAAACTTTTAGTGGTTTGCCATCTTTGTCAACTTTGGCTGAGGTCCATACCTTGCCTCCATGAAGAATTGTTTGCTGGCTTTTGTACTCTTTTTCTTTGTTGTTGTCTTTTTTGCAGGCAAACACAAGGGTTGAAGCTGCAACAAGAATCAGGATCTTTTTCATGTTAAATTTTCTTTTTGATTAAGGTTTAATGATGAACAAAGATGTATCGACAATACAGGCAGGTAAAGAGAGTTATGAATGAAATGAAAAATTTTCAACATGAATCGCACAATCAGAAAAGGTGTTAATCGAATTAAAGACTGTATGGAAATGACAGATTGCGGTATGAACTGTTATTTATAATGAATGAAAATCAAACGACAATAATTAAATTTGGATCACCAATTCTTTCTGCGTTGAAATCATCTTTTATCATTTTTGTTGTTTTTATCCTGCTCCATCCGGCTTTGATTGCCCAACAGTCGAAACAATATTCATTCAAGCATTTTTCTGTAACAAACGGGCTTGGTTCAAATTCGGTAAATAAAGTTGTTCAGGATAAGGATGGATATATCTGGCTGGCAACTACAAATGGACTCCAGCGATATGATGGCAGCAGTTTTATAACCTTTAAATCAAGCTTAAACAATCCTTCTTCCATACCGGGCAATCACATTGTTTTATTATTTCAGGACAGAAAAAAGAACATGTGGGTCATGAGTGACAATCACAAGACCGGGATATTTGATACCAGAAAGTTTACTTTCAGTGAGGTTCCCATTGCTGCCCAGAAATCAGATCTCTATATTCAGCAGGGATTTTTTGAGCTTCATACAGGAGAATTGATGCTTTTAAAAACTGACGGGAATTTTTTACAATACTCAGAGAAGCAGAATAAATTCATCCAGGCTCCCAATGCTTTACCGGTACCGTCAGGATGGAAAAGAAAATGGGTGCACTGGGATCTACTTCTCAGCAAATACTGGATAGCCTGCGACTCAGGTCTTGTTCAATTTGATCCTGTAACGACACATTTGAATTACAGAGGTCATAATATTGATAAGGATCCCGTAATTAAAGCATTTGAAAACCAGTTGAGTCCTGAGCGGGTATTTGTTGATGCCAGGGGAAATGTAATATTTGTCTATTGGGCCTATCATGCAGGAGGGCCCACCCTGTATAAATACAACAGGAAATTGCATAAAGCTGAAATGCTGTACACAGGACACAACGGGTATCACGAGATCGGATATTTTGCACAACAGAAAAGCGGCAGGTTATGGATATATGGATATCCCTTCTTTGCCGAATGGCAGGAACATAAAGGCATTTCCAGTTTTTTGCATGTTCCCAATGAATACAAACATGAACACAGCATGAAGTTCGATTACATGCATGATGTATTTGAGGACAGGGAGAATAATTTGTGGCTTGCAACGGACAATGGTCTTTTTCTTTTTAATCCGGATGCGCAGATATTTTCTACTTATAATATTGTAAGAGCCAACGGTACACCTCCATTTGATGCTATGGTACAGGCGATGGAAGAACTTAAGGATGGAAGGATCTTTGCCGGATGCTGGGGCTCCGGTGGACTTACCTGCTACGACCGGAATTTTAATCCCATACCCATGCCATCGTCTTTCCCTAAAGGTGAGATCTCGATCTGGGACATGGCTACAAATGTAAAAACAGGTTTGCTCTGGATCACCCTGCAGGGGGGCAGTGTTGTTATTTTCGATCCCAAGAAAAATACATTCCGGAAAATATCACCTGATATATTCCGGGGAACAACCATCAGGCAGGTAGATGAAGATACTTCAGGCAACATGTGGTTTGGTACACATAGTGGAAAAGTGGTAAAGTGGGATTATAAGAAATCAAACAATGATCCATCAAAAGGTTATGAACTTGTACTGACAACGGGTCTGGTGCATAAGGTTCATTACGATTACCAGGGATATATCTGGGTGGCCACGCTGATGCATGGGTTAATAAAGCTGGATGCTGTAACCCATAAAGTAATAAGAACCTTTACAAGTAAATCAAAAGAAGGTGAAAGACTGTTTATGGATTCACCCGGAGACATGACCTATTATAATGACAGTACGCTGATTGTATCTGCGGGTTGCATTAATATCATCAATACCAGGACCAATAAGGTTAGTTTTTTTACTACCGAAGACGGATTGCCATCTCATACAACGGAGTCGGTTGAAAAAGATGGTAGCGGCATAGTATGGATTGGGATGACAAATGGTATTTGCCGGCTCAACCTTGAAAAAAAGATCATAAGTTTTTATGACCGCCGTGATGGTATTGTGCACGATAAATTTGTAATGGCAGGCGTAAAGGAATTGCTTGACGGCCGGCTTGTATTTTTTACGGATCATAATTTCCTGGTTACGGATCCAAAAAAATTCGGACAACAGTTCATGCCACCACGTACTTATATTACTGCTTTTAAACTGGCAGGCAGATCCTTGTCCACAGACTCCATTGCACGGCAGAAAAAAGCTGTTTTAAAATATAATAACACGTCCATTGCCATCAGCTTCAGTGCACTCAGTTACCTGCAGCAGCAAAAAGTGCATTATTATTATATGCTGGAAGGGCTCGACCAGGACTGGATCAGCACCGACAGGCCTGTTGAAGTTGTTTATAACTACCTGCCCCCTGATAATTATGTGTTCAAAGTGAAAAGTGAGAATGCAGATGGCATCATGAATCCGGATATTACTGAACTTGCTATTATAGTTCGTCCGCCTGTGTGGAAAACCTGGTGGTTCTTTAGTTTAATTGCACTGTTGATCATTGGCATACTTTATCTCCTGGACAAAGAAAGAATGAAAAGAAGAAGGTCTTTGCAGCAGGTGAGAAGCCAGATTGCCAGGAATCTTACATCAGAAGTAAGTACAACACTTAGCAATATCAATGTGCTTAGTGAAATTGCCAAGATCAAGGCTGATAAGAACATAGAACAATCAAAGGATTTTATTGACCAGATCAGTGATAAAAGCAGGTATATGATAGAAGCTATGGATGATACGCTGTGGAGCATTGATCCCAGGAATGACAGCATGAAGCAGACCATCTTAAGGATCAAGGAACTTACCGAGGGTTTCAGGGCAGCACACGGCGTGGAGATAGACCTGATAGTGGATCATAAAGTGCAGGCTATGGAGCTTGACATGAAAACAAGACATGAGCTTTACTTTTTTTATAAAGAAGCCATGCAATTCATTGTAAGAAATATGGGGTGCAGCCAGGCATTTGTTAATATCAACAGGGTACGGTCCAGGCTAATGATAGAGATACTTACCGAATGTAATATCGTAGCAGAGGAGAAAGTGGCTTATTTCAGGAACGAAGTAATGAAAAGGGTAAGTGCGCTCCCGTCGGACATTGATGTGATTGCAGAGAACAAAAGTTTTTCTGTTGTGCTGTATGTGGATGTGAAGTGAG
>CAMPIQ010000205.1 GCA_946886475.1 uncultured Chitinophagales bacterium
TCCGGCAGTGACAATACCTGATAGTTTGCAGGATAAAATAAGTATTACAGGAGGAGCCAGTCCGGAACGTTTTACCGTTGAGTATGCCAGCCGTATGCCTGCCTTCAAAACATATCTTGAGAACTATTTTACAACAGTAAAAACCGTTGATGCGCGTAGTTATGAAATGAATATGTCGGCTGATTATGATGTCACCATTTTTGATGAAGTAATCCGGCCATGGAAAGCCCGGGTTTATGAGAGAAAGGAAGGCCGTACCATCTATGAGCCTGCAAAGTACCTGACGGAGGATTTTAGTTATGCAGCTATTTTTATTGGTCATACGGCTCCTACCATGGGAGAAAGTGTGGGAAGTAAATTAGACTGGCACTGCCTCTGCCTGGATGCAGATGCACACAATATTGAAACAGCTCATCCCATTTTCAACAAGCCATATAAAACCAGGCTCACGTTCTCTAATAAACCTACGCCTAAGAATTATTATTTGTTTCCATCAGGAAAGAATTTACCGGATGAAATGCCCATGTGGCGTGTGCAAAAAGAAGGATATAAAGAAGGGAAGGGATATCGTGTAGGACTTGTTTCCAGGAGAGCCGGTTTTACAGATTCACCCGATGCTGAATACATAGCCAGTGGTGTCAATACAAAAGATGCAGGCGCTGTTGCCATTGGCCGTCATGGTAATTTTTTCCTCTGGGGTTTCAGCGGATCACCAGATTATATGACCGATGAAGCCAAACTGGTATTTGCCAATGCCGTGGTGTACATGAAGGCTTTCAAAGGACAAACGCCTGTGGCCAGGAAGTACAGGCCAACAATAGCAATACGGGATGAGGTAATTGATGATATGTTGTACCGGATATCAGAAGAAGCTTTCCGGCATTATCTTAAATACGAAGAAGAAAATAATAAACAGATGGCTGCCCATGTTGCCGGTTTGCAAAAGAAAAAAGACGAAGGCGCTACCTTATCGGAAATGGAATCGGCCATCCTGAAAGCTAATTCAGCACCACGCGAAGTATCTACCTGGGCAAAATATTTCCGCGGCATGACTTCCACTTTCTATAAGGAAGAATATGCTGCAAATCCCGATGCCCTGAAAGCTTTTTTGCAGGAAAACCGGGAGTATATGTATACAGACGGACAGTATTCGTTAAAGATTGATGAAGATGCCAAAGCGCTGGGCATTTCCAACCGTGATATCAGGTTATTGTATAAGGCAGTTGACCTGCTGGCAAAAGGAGATAAATCAGAAATGGGCAAACGTATTTTAGAAAGGTATACCAAAGAAAAATTTGTAACCGCAAGAGAGTGGAAGCAATGGCTTGACACCAATAAAAAGAATCTTTTCTTTACCGACTCCGGTGGTTATGTATGGATGATCAATACTACTAAATCTGGAAACCTTGCAAAAAATCAGCCATAAGATCTTTTATATTTTTTTCTTTATCCTGCTCACTATTCAACATGGATTTGCGCAGGAAAAAGTAAATGATGACCTGAGGAAAAAAGCGCGGGAAGTGGCTAAGGGACTAACTGTGTCTATTCCCGATTTGCAGTCACCGGTATCCCTTAATGCCAGTATAGTGTGGAGTGAGGATAAAAAACAATTGGCAGTGATCATGAAAGTGGAGATACTTGATAACTGGCACCTCTATGCTTTTGTGCCACAGGATCAACCCTATATTCAGACTGAATTACGTTTAACGCCTCCGGATGGGTTGAAGCCATTGGAAGTTTGGGAAACGCCGGCTCTGTATCCATACCAGGATGGCATATTTATTTACAAAGGCAGTCTTCTTTTCATCCGGTATTTCTCTGTAACCAAACATGCTGAACACAAAACAGTTGAGGTCGGGCTTTATTATCAGACATGTAATATCAGCGAATGCCTGCCGCCGGAGCTTGAGATGATAAAGCTGTCTTTGTAAAACTTGATTTATGCAGTGATATATAGTTAAGATTAAAGAACGATAGTATAAAGGAGATGCACGGATAAATACTGATTGAAGAAATAAATAACCATGATGTACTCATGAAAAATATTTTTCAACATGCGCGGCCAGGAACCATCATTATGATTTGCATGATGGTTTTTTGTGGGTTCAGACTTTATGCCCAGGATCCTATAAGTCTGCGTGTGGGCGACGCTGCACCTTCCATAAAATATGCTAAATGGATAAAAGGTAGCACCGTTGACAAGTTGAATGGCGATAACTTATATGTTCTCGAATTCTGGGCCACCTGGTGTGGACCATGCAGGGCAGCCATGCCTCATCTTACAAAGCTCCAAAAGCAATATGAAGGACAGGTGATGATCATAGGAGTTGATGTGTGGGAAGACAAGAAAAAAGGAGCGCCCCACAATACCTATTTGCCTGCTGTTGAGAAATTTGTAAAAATGAATGATGAGAATATGGGTTATGCTGTGTTTGCAGATAACAATGAGCAGCACATGGGCAACAACTGGTTGAAAGCTGCCGGCCAGGAAGGTATACCATCCACCTTTATCGTTAAAGAAGGCCGGATCATCTGGATCGGACATCCCATGGCTTTGGATACCATCCTGCCGAAAATTCTTGATGGCAGTTATGATATGATAGCATATAAGAAAGCTATTGAAAAAGAAGTTACCGCATCCAGAGATCTGGTGGCGGAATGGACCAGGGTTACAAAACCGATCCAGGAATCAATTGCTGCCGCCGAATATAAAAAAGCATGGGATCTTTTAGAAAAAGCTAAAGAAATCTATCCGGATTTGAGATTTGCACTTAACCGGATGAAGTTTTATACGCTGCTTACTAAAGTGAACCAGGAAGAGGCCATTGCGTTTGGTGATCTATGGCACATGGAGGATAAAAATGCAGCTGAAACCATACTTAATGCGGTGGCAGGAGTAAATAATCTTTCAGGGTCAACTTATTTATGGGCGGTTGCAAAATTTGAAAATTCACCATCTGATGACAGTCCATTCACATTACATACATTGGCCTCGGCCTATGCTAAGGGTGGTGATTATAAAAATGCCATCAATACAGAAGAAAACGCAATAAAGGGTGCGGAAGCTACTTTGAAAAAATCCAAAACCGGCGCAATGACGGAAGAAATATTGAAATCATATAAGCAGGCATTGGCTCAGTATAAGAATGCTTTGAAATCCGAATAGCAATTGTTTTTAAGAAACTTTATAAATATCTATCCATGTCAATCAAATTTAATTTCCTGATCACCGGTATGATCATAACCTGCACAGTGGCTGCACAGGCAAAACCTTTTACAATTGATGGAAGCATCAAAGGGAAAAGCGATGGCTATGTTTACCTTGCTTATAAAGGAAACGCCTATGATAGTGCCCGGATCCAAAATGGTAAATTCTCTTTCAATGGTGAACTGAATGGACCCGTTCAGGCCATGGTGATGATGGAAAGGAATGCCAGGTATTTTGATAAATATGTGCAGCTTTTCCTGGTGCCTGGAAAAATGCAGCTGTCACTCGACTACAATAATTTCTCTGATAAATTCGAATTGAAAGGATCATTCGTACAGGCTGAAGCCGATGAGCTGGAAAAAGCCAAAGCATCAGTCATGGCGAAGATCAAACCACTTTCGGAAGAATATAACAGGGTAAATAAGATCTATAGCGATGCCATCAGGGCTAAAAAGGATGAAGTCACGCTGGAGAAACTAAAGGCGGATGCAACCAGGGCAAAGGATGTTATGGATCCATATTATGACCAGATCCGGAAAATCAACGAAGCGTTTATGGACAAGCATCCTGCTTCATTCGTAACAGCTTCCATGTTGCGCTACATGATAGGCAGGATGAAACTCCAGGAAGGCGAAGCCCGCTACAATCAACTTTCAGATGAAGTAAAGAACACGCAGCTTGGCAGATCCATTAAAGAAGAACTGGATGGATTACGCATGGGTTCTCCCGGTGCTCAGGCCTATGTGTTTGCATCCAAAGAATTGAGAGGAGCGCCATTAAGTCTTGCCGATTTCAAAGGCAAATATGTACTTGTTGATTTCTGGGCTTCCTGGTGTGTGCCCTGCAGAAAAGGCAATCCGCACCTGTTGTCGCTATACTCAAAATATAAGGACAAAGGATTTGAGATCATTGGCGTGTCGGATGATGATGGTAATCCTGAGGCCTGGAATAAAGCCGTTGAGAAAGATGGTATTGGTGTATGGAAGCATGTGTTGAGAGGACTGGATATGGAGAAGCGGATGAAAGGCGAACCCAATCCTTCTGACATCAGTAATTACTATGGCATACACAGCCTGCCAACCAAGATCCTGATTGATCCCGATGGAATGATCATTGGCCGTTATGGTGGAGGAGGAGAGAACGATGAAGCCATGGATAAGAAACTGGCGGAAATATTCAGCGCAAAATAAATTTCAGAAAAAATATCCGGACGTCAGCACTGTTTACAACGCAGATCATTTAAACATCATTTCGTAAAACATATT
>CAMPIQ010000206.1 GCA_946886475.1 uncultured Chitinophagales bacterium
AATTATATACAACTAATAAAAAACAAGCAATTGCCTTTTTAATTTTAATCCCCATCCGCAACCAATTTCTGTTATTTAAAAGAAAAAAAGATACCTGATTTTAAAAAAGGCAGGAATAAACCGGGAAAATCAGATTTTTAAATAGTTCATGAGGTTATCAAAATTGGTTTTTAGCTCATTTTCATAAAGCTCCTCACCAAAATAATATTTTACATTGTATTCATAACGCTGAAAGGTGCTGATAATATCAGAAACCTCGAGCTTGCTAAGCCTGATGGTAACCTGCGTAATGCCCGTTTCGGGATCGGTTAATGTGTTGAGTTGGGTAATTTGTGCATCATTTGATTCTACAATGCGGTTGATCTCTGCAAAGGAATATGTCTTACTGTCCATTTCAAGAACGATCAATGCACCCGGATCATTCAAACTCATAAAATCTGATGCGTTCTTCAGCAGATCATTGTAAGTAACGATGCCGAGCAACTGTTTTTCTTCAACTACGGGAACAATACTTAAATTATTAAGGACCGCCGTCTGTATGGCTTTCAAAAAATGGTCATTGGCCTGTACTGATGTACTGCCATCAGTTACCTGTAACTGATTGATCTGGTTGTTGTCATCGCTTTGCAATAACTGCTCTTCGCTTACTATGCCAAGATAACTGTCATTCTCAACTACAGGAAGATGGGCAACATGGTAATCATTCATCAGCTGCAGGGCATGATGAACCTTATCATCTTTATGCAGGTAGGGAATTGAGTTTGATATAAGTTCTCTTGTTAACATAGAACGGTATCTTTAAATAGACAACTGCAATTAAATAACCGTTGCAGGGGCACTTAGTTTTTTCAAAAATTTATCCAGGATCGCATTGAACTCTTCCGGCTGTTCCATCATTGGTGCATGGCCGCATTTATCAATGAAATGGAGTTCACTGTCCGGTATCAGTTTATTAAATTCACGGGCTACAAAAGGAGGCGTAATGGTATCATTTTGCCCCCATATCAATAACGTAGGTTGTTTGATATTATTTAATTCTTCTCCAAGATTATTCCTGATTGCACTTTTTGCAAGTGCTATGATCTTAATGACCTTTAAGCGGTTCCGGGTAATTTCAAATACTTCATCAACCAATTCTTTTGTTGCGGTTTTGGGATCATAAAAAGTTACTTCTGTTTTTTTCTTTATATAATCATAATCGCCGCGGCGTGGATAGGTATCCCCCATTCCATTTTCAAACAAACCTGAACTGCCTGTTAATGTCATTGACCTGATCCTTTCCGGATGTTTCAATACATGCACCAGGCCTACATGGCCGCCCAAAGAATTACCGAGCAGATGAATATTACTGAGGTTTTTGAATTCAATGAATTTATGTACATGTTTGGCAAGGCCACCAACGGATGTATGAAGTATATCCAGGTCAAAAAGTGGTAATATCGGAACTACTACCTTGTGAGAATGACGGAAGTGTTCAACGAGGTCCTTGAAATTACTCAATGCACCAAACAATCCATGCAATAACAACAATGGTTCACCTTCACCTTCTTCGATATACTTAAACTTACCTTCTTCTTTAAGCGAATATTGCATCAGTCTGTCCGGGTTAATTTCTGCTAAAATAATCGATTTGCTTTAAACACCTTAAAGTACAAAGATCAAAAACATGGGTATTCAATCTATTTTGATCAAACTACCCACCTGCAGCAAACCTTGCCTTCTCAGGGTTATCCAATAAGCTTACCAAACTCTGTCATTAAAGCATGAATCAAACTTTGCGGGAAAGTCCATCAAAAAAACTTTCAAGTTCCGTAAACATGTCTTTAAAAAATGGAAGTATGGTTCCAATGGCTCCTATCACCTCCTGGCCCATTGGATAAATGAACGGATATGTAATGGAAATTTCAGCCGTTTCGGGTTTGATAATCTGGAGTTGCTGGGCATAGAACAAAAGAATGCTGAAAACAAACAGATATAGAAGCACATAAAGCAATACGCCGCCTAACTTATTCAGCCATCCCAGCATGGCAAGTTGCAAAACACCTTCCAATGCCTTTGCCCCCAAACGCACCAAAAAAGCAACCACCAAAAACACTATGGCAAATGCCAGAACGGGCAACCATTTCTGAGAAATGTTGGTTGCCTCACCCAAACGCTCTGCAACAAGAGCGGATAATTTAATAGCGGCAGCCAGCCCGATAATAAATGCCAGTACTGAAAAAATACCAAGCACAAGGCCTTTGCGCCATCCTTTATAAATGCCAACGATCACCAGAACAAGAACAATGATGTCTATTATGGACATGTTATTTAGCCAGCATTTCTTTAACCATTGCAGAAATGGTTTTACCATCAGCCCTGCCGGCGAGCTTTTTATTGGCAGCACCCATCACCTTTCCCATATCAGCAGGCGATGTAGCACCGGTTTCAGTGATCACCTGCTGCAGTTCCATTCTCAATTCATCTGCTGTTAACTGCTTTGGAAGAAATTTTTCAATTACATCCATTTCCTCCTGTTCTTTCTGTACAAGATCCATTCTGTTCTGTTGCTGGTAGATGTCTAAAGAATCCCTTCTCTGTTTCATCATTTTCTGAAGCAGGCTGAGTTCTTTTTCTTCAGACACTTCACCCCCCGCCCCAGGTTCTGTTTTTGCCTTAATGATCTCAGCTTTAATGGCTCTTAATCCTCTGAGGGTAGCTTCATTCTTTGCTTTCATGGCATCTTTCATCTCTGCCATAATTTTTTGTTCAAGGCTCATATTAATGGTTGAAAATTGAAAGTAAAAACAAAATATTCAATGTACTATTCCGTGTCGTACTTATTTCTGCTCCTTCATTTGCAACTCCTGAAATTTGCGGTGAAATTCTTTTGCAAAATTCTTCATGTCGTCCACTAATTCTGTTTGACGGGTGGCCCGCTGATAGGTATCTGCCATGGTCATAAAAGTCTGGTAATAAAAATCAGCCATTTCATCCACCATCATTTTTTGTGTCCAAAGGTCAATGCGAAGTGCGGTTTTTTCAGCACCATCCCATAAAGAAAGCATCACGGCCTTGGCCTGTTGTGCGTGTTCCTGTGTATCTGTAGCTCTCCATTCTATACTTGAAGGGATGCGGTTCTCATCAAGCTCCACATCAATCATTATACTTGATTTCATACGAATAAATTGTGCCCGAAGGTAAGAAACAGTTCAACGTTCAGGTTCAGGATCCCTGGCGTGCTGAATTATCAGTACAGGTTCAAAAAAAACTTTCTATGAACCATTCACCGTCATCTGCTAATTTTTATCCTCCTACTGCTTTCATAACGCTTTGCCATAACAACCCTGCAGTTCTTTCCCAACTGTATTTACCAGACACAAATCTTCCCTTTTCAATCAATTTCTTTCTCAGGTCTTCATCTTTATATACAAGCATCATTTTCTCTGCCATATCATTAAAATCAGCGGGGTCGAAATACAAAGCAGCATCTTCACCAATTTCCTGCATGGAAGAATCTTTTGAAGTGACAACAGGAACATCGCACTGCATGGCTTCCAGTACAGGAACCCCGAAGCCTTCAAAATAAGAAGGGTAGACCAGGGCATAAGCGGAGGCCAGGAGTTGTACCAGTAATTCTTCTTCCAGGTAACCGGTCAGCACAACATCGTTGCGGTATTTGTATGTTTTCAAAAGACCACTGAATTCTTCATTCTTCCATGCCATTCTGCCGGCAAGCACCAGTTTCATGTTACTTTTTTGCCTTTTCTTAAAAATTGAAAATGCCTTAAGCAGGTTCACCAGGTTTTTCCGGGGCTGAATGGCTCCTACATAAATAAAATATTCAGCGCCGGCCGTAAATTTTTCTTTTGCTGAAACTTTTTCATCAACCGTAACAGGGTGAAATATTTTTTTGGGCGCACTGTATACAATATCGATCCGGCCGGGATTTACACGGTACCTGCCGGCAATATCATCTTTTGAGAATTTGGAAACTGTGGCTATTGATTGCGCTTTTTCCAGATATTTAGGCAGGTATCTTTTTAAAAAGAAAAGATGACTTTTTTTATACGCTTCAGGATAATGCAGAAATCCCAGGTCATGTACTACAAGGCACTGGGGGATGCCGGTGGAAAGTGAGATGAAGCCATCCGGAGAGATGAAAACATCAGCCCTGATCTTTTTTAGTATAGAAGGTATCCGTATGTCGTACCAGTATTTCCATAAAAAAGGATGTCGTGCAGGTGGTGAAACAATAATTCCCCGGATGTTGTCCGAAAAAATAAATTCCTCTTCAAAAGGGCGGTCAAATAAAAAATAAAACTGGTGTTCAGGATGCGAAAGGGCCATTATACGGAACACTTCTTTTGTAAAATAACCATATCCCTCCAGTTTGTCCTTGATCAGGAACCGGGTATTAACTGCTACGACCATGGCCGCCAAAGTTAATGGATAGCCCAGTTTTGTTTTGAAGCGCTGATATTAAATCT
>CAMPIQ010000207.1 GCA_946886475.1 uncultured Chitinophagales bacterium
GATAAAAAGATTCTTTGCTTACATTCCAGCTTAAACCAGCAGACCATAAAGGTGAAACCTGGTTATTGGTTTCTACACCAAAAATATTGGAAGCATCGCGGCGCGCACTACCCGTTAATGTCAAACGATCAGCGTAAGTAACAGATCCATTTGCATAATAAGATATGAACCTGCTTATATTTCCGGTGTGTGTCTGGTTAGCAGGAATAACCAAGTTTGTTGATCCCGTTAAATAACTGGTGTACCGGTTAACATGATCTACGGGTGTGCTGAGTCCTAACTCACTATCATAACCGTAATATCTATTAGTGCGATTGGTACTTTGATGATCTCTCATCTCGGCACCTGCAAGGGCATTAATTTCAAACTTTTCGAAAACATTCCGATTGAAGTGAAGGTTGCCGCGCAGGTTATGTGCGTAACTGCTTTGATTTCTTACATTCAAAATATTGCCTAGAGGTAAATTATAAATGAGTGATCCGTCTGGATTTACCTGTGTGTACAGATTAACCTGAGAACGTACACTATAACTGGAAACCGGCTGAAGCTGCTCACCATTTATAAGATTTCCCCAATACTGATATAATGCTTCAATTTTTAATCCCGGTATGATTGTATAAGCAGCAGAAGCATTAACCCGGTAATCGGTTGTGGTTGCAATGTCTGGTGAAAGGCCTATTTCTTTTACCGGATAATAAAACCAGTCCAGCAACCCTTTACTCATAGCATCTTCAACAAAATCCCGATTTTGCATATCAAGTGCAATATGATTGTTATTATCATCAACAAACCTGGTGAATGGATAAATTGCGTTGTCCAGTGTATTGATCACACCTGTCAGGGGTGTTCCTGTATTTCCGACATGGTCCACTGTCCGAATTAAATTTAACCCTGCATTAATCGTTAACCGGTTATTCAAAGCTCTCCAGGAGTTCTTGCCATCCAGGGTAAGCCTTTTGTAATTGTTTCCCACAAGGCTAGTTTCATTATCATCGTAACCCATATTAAAGGCATAATGATGATTGACAGATCCGCCAGAAATATTTAATGAATGTTGTTTATTGAAGCTATTACGGTAATAATATTTTTCGTACTCGCGCCGAACATCTTCTTGTTTAAATGCATTAAGCTGTTCCCTTGCTTGCGCATCTGAAATGTTTCCATCTCTGCGGTTCATCAACGTTTGCATCAGTGGAGGAATGCGGGTGGAGCTTCGTATCGTAGGAAACTGAAAGTATCCATTGTTAAATAATATTTCTATCGCATCCACGTAATCATTCATACTCATTTGAGGATAATGAAAGGCATCCGGTTTTTCTCCAAAAGTATAATTGGAACTTGCGGTTACCCGCATTCTCTGGTTAAAGATGCCGGATTTAGTAGTTATTACAATGACCCCGTTACCAGCCCGGGCTCCCCAGATGGAGGCGGCCGATGCGTCTTTAAGCACGGTGATGGATTGCACATCATTTGGATTAATATTTTTTATATCACCATCGTAGGGGAAATTGTCCACTACAATCAGGGGTTGACTTTCAGATCGGATGGTCGATATCCCTCTGATCGAGATCAGCCCGCCTTCTTCAGTGGGCCGCAGCTCCAGGTCACGCTGAAACAATACACCCGGTACATAATCTTCTAATCGCTGCAGCACGTTTGTACTCACCCGTCGTTCAATGAGATCCTTATTTACTATAGCAAAAGACCCGGCGGAACGTTCACGTGGAAGCGCCTGATAACCGGTTTGAACCACCACAACTTCCTGCTGTTCATGCCTGGTTTTTACGACAATGGTACCCAGTTCCGTTTTACCATTGACCTTAAATTCACGGGTTTCAATTGAGACCCCACTAATGATCAATATGGCGTTTTCATCAATATCATCCAGTCTGAAAAATCCCTGTTCATTAGTGGATGTTCCTTTGCGGGTGCCTTTAATCATAACAGAAACAACAACGCCATCTCCGGACTCGTTTACGATGCGACCCGTTACATCAACAGTGGGATTTTCAATCACTGTTTGTTCCGCATCATTTTTCAGAATGGATGTTTTCTTCCTTGAGATAATGATAGTGGTATTCTCCATTGAGTAAATAAAAGGCTGGTTTTTCAATGCTAATTGAAGAAACTTCTCAAGGGGTTCACCATGAGCCTGAATACTTACCGGTTTGGCATTTCGGATCAAACTGCCTTCATAGACCACGGTGTAATTGGTTTGCTGTTCAATAACAGCAAAAATCTGCTCCAACTGAACGTTTTTTCCTGAAAAAGAAACGCCCTGGGAAAACCCTGTGGCATAAACATTCAGAAAACAGGTGGTTAATAATACAAATGTTAGCTTCATAACTAACAGCATTTGAGTAATGTGCCGGCGTTGGGCATAGGCCAGGCAGGTGCAAAGTGTTTGCTTTTCCATACTTTTGCAACAGTTTTGGGTTAAACAATATGTGACTTAAGGTTCTATCCGGTTAGCCCAAATAATTACCATCCCGGCCTCGAACGCCGGGATGACTTTTGGCCAACCTTTATTACGACACTATTACGGTGTTACAATCAATGTTTTTTGTTCAATCCGAAAGTTCAATTCCATTTTTTCAAGAATATTCAACACTTGTGACAGGCTAAGGTCCCGTCCCATTTTTCCCCGTATTACTTTATTAGGAACGCCTCCCTCAAACTTTACTTCCAGGCTATACCAACGGGCTAATTGTCGCATGGCAGTTGGAAGATCTAATCCATTAAAATTAAAAAGACCATTTTTCCATGCTACATCGCGCTCAAGGTCTGTAGTTATTACTTTTCCATTGATCAGGGCCTGACCAGGCTGAAGAACAATACCACCGGATTTAACCGATCCCTCCAACAATGATATCTTAATGGCCGGTTCATTTGCATAAGCATTTACATTGAAATGAGTTCCCAAAACTTCAATTTTTGCTCCACCATCAACATCGACTATGAATGGTTTATCGGCATTTTTCGCCACTTCAAAATACACTTCACCAGACACGCTTACTTTTCTTTCTTTGTCCTGAAAAGAAGCCGGATATGTGATAGAGGAAGCGGCATTTAACCATACTTTAGTACCGTCCGGCAAGACCAAACGATATTGACCGCCCATGGGTGTGGTCATGGTATTCATATAGGCTGTGGTATTGCCCTGGTTCAATAGCTGATAACTGATTTGTCCAATTGCCGATTTTACAATTTCAACATCCCCTTGACGGGCAATGGTTCCATTTAATTGGCTATCCAGCAATATGGTTGTTCCATCGGAAAGATGTAATACAGCCCTGTCACTACCAGGCTTAAAGTCTTCCATACCGGAGTGCTCTGCGATTATAGGTGAAGCTTGTTTTTCCCTGGTCACTAATAAATAACCTGCTGTCAACAGTACGAATATAACAGCAGCCACTTTTGTCCATGAAGGGAAACGAACAATTTTTTCAGATGATGTATTGTTTACCAGAAAGTCACTGATTGATTCGCGAATTTGTTCATCAGGTTCCAATTCATATTTTTTTTGCAGAAGTTCCTGCATCACTTGATCGTCAAGTTCTTTAACATAGTCATCCTGTTTCAGCATATCAGTTAAATCTTGTCTCTCATCCCCATTGATTGTTTCATCGAGATACTTACTTACTAATATTTTGAACTTTTCTATCTCCATGGATTGAAGTCATTTTTTCTGCTTCCTGTACTAAAGTCGCTGAACCTAAAAAACAGGATTAGTTATTTACTAAAATAAATTTTTGAAATAAATTAAAACAGACAATACTGTGATGTGATATTTTCGGATAGCTGACCGGATAATGGAAAGAGCCTGCACCATGTGTACTTTTACAGTATTTTTAGAAATCCCCATCAGTTGTGCAATTTCTTCATGTTTTAGTCCTTCAAACTTGCACAGCTCAAAAACTTTTTTTCTTTGCGGTGGCATCTTTTCAACTTCTGACCGTACCAGGCTTAATAGCTGCTTTTGTTCCAGCAAATCTGCCGGCAGCATATTGGAATCTATAAAACTTGCACCCGGTTTTTCTGGAAGCGGCTGTAATATTTTTTTCCGGAATTCCCCCACAATTTTATTCCTTGCCATTATAAACAGGTAATTCTGTGGCTGACTAATTTGCTCAAGTTTCTTACGATTCTTCCAAATGGCCATGAATACTTCCTGAATTACATCCTGGGCTTTACCAGGATCTTTCAGGTAAGCCATCGCTTGTCCATACAGGTTAGCCTGATGGCGTGCAAGAAGCAATGTAAATGCGTAATGATCATCTGACGCAATCCGCTTAAAGAGTTCAATATCACTATCTGTACTAGAAATATTCAAACTGATTTTATATTGTTTGTAAACATAGAAAAAATCAGGAAATAAAACCGGGAACTGAATCATATCCATTTGGTATTAAAAAAATCAATTTAATTTTTCATTGCTTCTTCGATCAATTGGAT
>CAMPIQ010000208.1 GCA_946886475.1 uncultured Chitinophagales bacterium
CAACACAAAATCTATCTGAAATGGCGAGGAATAATATAACAAAGGTCAGAAATCGATCCCGGAAACTTCATGTTTTGAAGCCTTGTAAGTCATATCCGGCGGCTGTACAGGACAATAGTTTTGTACTCACAAATCAATCATAAACCAAAATAACAGTCATGACAAACAATAATACCGCAGGCGTTTTAAGATCAGTTTTGCCATTTTTATCCTTACTGATTGTTTTATTCAGCACTCAGCCAATTTTTGCACAGGTAACTTTCACTTCCCGTTCAGCAACTTCAGAAATTAAAGTTTCCGGAACATCCAACCTTCACGACTGGTCGATGAAAGGGAATGACTACACCTGTTTTGCTCAGTTTACCATGCAGTCAGCCGCTGCAGGCCAGCTGATTTCTTTAAATGGATTAAGTCTGAGCATCCCCGTTAAGTCTTTGAAAAGCGGTGAAAATCTGTTGGATTCCAGAGCATACAAAGCAATCGATGCCGACAAATTCTCACATGTAAATTTCAAAATGACATCCGCCACTGTTACACCACTGGGTGGAAACAAGTACCAGATCAAAGCGCTGGGTCAACTGACCATTTCCGGAGTGGCAAAAGAAGTTACGCTTACTGCCAATGGCATACTGAATTCAGACCGCAGTCTGCATGTAACAGGAAGTACCAGGATCAAAATGACTGATTTCGGGATCAAGCCTCCTTCTTTTATGATGGGTGCATTAAAAACCGGTAACGATCTGACCATCGATTATAACGTAAAATTTAACGGAAACTAAGAAAACCAACTTTCATAATAATTTAATTGAACACAATGAAAAATTTAAAACCACTTTACATCTTTCTGGGAATTTTATTGACAGGTGTACTTCCGGCAACCTTGCAGGCACAGGAAAAAGAATTTTATCTGAGACCATCCTACTGGACACCGTATGACCAGAGAGGACTCAATCAGTTTGAGACCGGCAAGCAGCCTGACTCTATTGCCTTCGCGGGATTGAGGATCCGTTTCGGTGCTGGCTTCACACAATCATTCCAGGGATTGGAACATAAAACTGCTTCTGAAGTTCCAATGTATAAAATGGTTGCAGGATTTAACCTTGCCCAGGCCAACCTGATCACAGATGTTCAGCTGGCAGAAGGTATCCGTCTGCACCTGGCCACTTACCTGTCTACCCGCCATCATAATGAAACATGGGTTAAGGGTGGATATATCCAGTTTGACAAACTTCCATTCAAAGGACAGTTCTGGGATAAGCTGATGGATATGGCTACTATCAGGATCGGTCATATGGAGATCAACTATGGCGATCAGCACTTCCGCAGAACAGACGCCGGAATGGCCATTTATAATCCATTTGTTGAAAATTATATTGCAGATGCTTTTTCAACTGAAATTGGTGGTGAGATCTACCTGAAGAAAAAAGGAGTTTTCGGTATGTTAGGCATCACTAACGGTACCATCAACTCTTCTATCAACAAACAAAAACCAGATGCAACAGGAGATTCTTCTAAAAGCCCGGCCATTTACTTTAAAGGCGGACTTGACAGGCAGCTGACCAGTAAATTAAGGATCAGGCTTAGCGGTTCATATTATATGAACAACAATTCCCAGCGCAATGTTCTTTATGCGGGCGACCGTGCGGGTTCAAACTACTTTGGTGTGATGGAGACCGCCGGGGCTGATCTGAAGGCCAATTTTTCTTCAGGTCGTTTTTCTCCAGACTTTACAAGGGATGTAAAAACATTTATGCTGAATGGTTTTGTGAAGTATCAAGGACTTGAATTGTTTGGTACAATTGAATCTGCAAAGGGCAATGCAGGTACTGCAACCGATAAAGAAGACCGTAAAATGAATCAGCTTGCTGTAGAAGGGATCTATCGCCTGGGTAAAAAAGAAAATGTATTCATTGGTGGCCGATACAATACGGTTGTTGCCCGGTTAGCCGGTTATACTGAGGACGTCAACATCAACCGCGCAAGTGTTGCTGCAGGATGGTACCTTACTAAAAACGTATTACTGAAAGGTGAATATGTAAACCAGGAGTACAGGCATTTTGCAGCTACAGATATTAAAAACGGAGGTAAATTCAATGGATATGTTATCCAGGCTGTAATTGGTTTTTAAGACAATCAAAAAGTAATAGCATGAAGCTTTTATTATTCTTAACGACATTCATTCCATCCATCCTCAGCAATAATACTTCAAGCCTTAGCTGGGCTGTTTGGAAGGAAAGTACAGTAAGCATTTCGGGATCATCCAACGTAAACCACTTCATTTTTACTTCAGGGTTCTATGAAGGAAAGGATACGATGGTGATCAGCCTGGCTTCACAGGGAAAAAAATTCCTGTTTGAAAAAGGGTTGCTCCAGATGCCTGTAAAGAATTTCAGGAATAGTAATGCCAGGCTTACCCGTGATTTTAAAAAAACCCTGAACGCTGCAGCATATCCGAATATCCTTATGAATTTCAGGTCCATTTCAGGACTTAACCAACAGGCCGAGGCAGAGGTTGAAATTACATTGGCCGGTAAAACCATAACCAGGTATCTCAAACTTGAAAACTGTCAAAAGAATAACTGCCTGAATTTAAAAGGCAAAGAAATCATGAAATTCTCCGACTTCGGTTTGAAACCGCCTAAGAATGTACTTGGTTTTATAGATGTTAAAGATGAACTGGAAGTGGAATTCAACCTGGTGTTGAAGCAGGTGAGATAGCCAGATAGCCATTGGCTATAGGCCAATGGCTATCTTTTCATCCCCGGCATCATCCTGCCCATGGGCATTTTATTCATGCCCTTCATCATCTCCCTCATTTGCTCAAACTGTTTCATAAACGCATTCACGTCGCTGATATCTTTACCGCTTCCTTTTGCTATGCGTTTCCGGCGGCTGCCATCAATGAGGTCGGGATTAGATCTTTCTTCAATGGTCATTGAATTGATAATGGCTTCTATCCCCTTAAAAGCATCATCGCTGATATCTATATCCTTGATTGCTTTGCCCACTCCGGGAATCATAGCCATCAGGTCTTTCAGGTTGCCCATTTTTTTGATCTGCTCCAGTTGTTGTTTGAAGTCTGCAAAATCAAACTGGTTCTTCCGGATCTTTTTTTCCAGTTTCCTTGCCTGCTCTTCGTCAAACTGTGCCTGTGCTTTTTCTACCAGGGTGGTAATATCACCCATACCGAGAATACGCTGGGCCATACGCTCGGGGTAAAAAACATCGAGCGTATCCATTTTTTCGCCACTGCTCACAAACTTGATTGGCTTATTTACAGTGTACTTAATGGAAAGTGCAGCACCACCTCTTGTATCACCATCCAGTTTTGTGAGCACCACGCCGGTAAAGTCAAGTCTGTCGTTAAATGCCTTTGCAGTATTCACAGCATCCTGACCCGTCATGCTGTCCACAACAAAAAGTATCTCGGTAGGATTGACAGCATTTTTGATAGTTGCTACTTCGGTCATCATAGCTTCATCTATGGCTAACCGTCCGGCCGTATCAATAATGATGACATTTTTATTTTTACTTCGGCTTTCTTTAATGGCATTTTGTGCTATTTCAACCGGATTCTTACTTTCAGTTTCAATATAAACCTCAATGCCGATCTGTTCGCCCAGCACCCTGAGTTGCTCCATGGCTGCAGGACGATACACATCGGCTGCGACCAGCATGGGTGATAACTTTTGTTTTTTCAGATAATTGGCAAGCTTTCCGCTAAAAGTGGTTTTACCGGATCCCTGAAGACCTGCTATCAGTATTACAGCCGGAGCGCCTTTGGCATTAAACGGCGCCGCTTCACCACCCATCAAATCTACCAGTTCGTCCTTTACGATCTTGACCATCTGCTGGCTGGGACTTACTGCGTTGATCACTTTTTCACCAAGCGCCTTATCCTTTACCGTATCGGTAAATTCCTTGGCAATCTTATAATTGACATCCGCATCCACAAGGGCACGGCGGATCTCTTTAACAGTAGCCGCTATATTCAATTCAGTTATGCGTCCCTGGCCTTTTAGATTCTTAAAGGCACCTTCTAATCTATCCTGTAATGATTCAAACATAATCGAGATTTTAAGGTCTGAAATGGGGAAAAGGGGATGGCAGCCCATTTCTGACCGGGATGCAAAATTAATGGGGATTTGAATAGGATAGCGGATGGAATGTTGATCGCGGATGGAAAGTTGATCACGGATGGAATGTTGATCACGGATGAAGGGGGATGGCCGCGGATGGCCACGGAAGATTCGTTATTTCGAATGTGATCAAATATAGAGATGAATTGATGGATACCGGCGAAGCAAACTTACGGAATGTTGATCGCGGATGGAATG
>CAMPIQ010000209.1 GCA_946886475.1 uncultured Chitinophagales bacterium
GACATACCTTTCAAAAATCCATCACGCTGGAATTTATCGTATTATAACTGGCATGCACAACGAAGGGCCGCCAGGGGAATTAAAAAAATGTTATGTATCAAATTACTATCATCTCCTCCAGTATTAGAACAGGCAGAAAGAGTAACAGGGTTGCGCAATACCTGAGTAATTACATTACGGAAAATAAAATTGGCATAGTTACACTGCTGGATCTTGAGCAATATAATTTTCCCTTATTCAATGAAAGATTGAAATTCTTAAAGGACCCCGCCCCGGCAGTTTTGGATTTTACCAGTAAAATAATTAATGCTGATGGCGTGTTGGTGGTAACACCTGAATATAATGGAGGCTACCCCGCATCCCTGAAAAATGTGATCGACCTTTTATATCCCGAGTGGAAAAGAAAACCGGTTGCCCTTTCAACTGTATCGTCTGGCGCTTTTGGAGGTTCGCAGGTAGGAACTTCGTTAAGCTTCACATTCTTAAAGATCGGTGCTTTGGTAACTCCGGCTGTTTTCCGCGTTCCAAAGGTGCAGGATGCCTATGATGAAAATGGCATTCCAACCGATAAAGAAAACAGCGATAAAAGGGTGAAAAGTTTTCTTGATGAATTTATCTGGTGTATGGAAGCAAAAAAAAGAATGGCCGCATCCGGATGAAGTTAGTTTCTTTTGATCTTGAGCTTTTCCACCATATCCTCATTCAGACTATCAGCATATACGCCATACGCATCTACCAGCACACCTTTTAAACCATCTTTAGAAGATATAGCATAAACAATGCTATTGTCATCAGGATTACTGACGCCTTCAAACCTGTAGAACTTATCAATTGAAAATTCGTCCGGCTTCAGCTGCCTGTCAGAACTTGTGCATTTTAAACAATGAGATTGCAGGTTGAAATCTTCTGTATAGCCTTCTGATTTAAGATCTTGCAAAGCTTCAGTAAGCGTTTCGTATGTTTTCATAATTAAAATTAAGTTTTAAACAGCAACGGAGCGCCTAAAAATAAAGTCGGGTAAATACTTTATCATTCCAGATTGGTTACAATAAGGGATCGGGGCAGCATTCACCACTTTGTTCAAGGAACAAGGACGAAATGTTCTTATCCTTCCAATTTCTTTTCTCCATGCCCCACCCTTACTGTTCACGTACTCCTGCGCTCCTCTAATTACATACCGGGCACCATTAAGCTTCCATCTTTCTCCACAAATACCCATTCCTTGTTCCGATTTTTTCCACTTTCTTATGAGAAGCCATGTAGTTAAGAATTATTTCTGCCTCCGGCATTTTTTTATCATTCAATAAAGAAAATTCTTTAGTGGTAAGCGTTCCAAACCTGTTCATCACCGCATCGTATGATGAAGGAAGTTGTTTTTTTTCAGTGCCTGGCAACAATTCCAGCAAAGCATTTTCATATTGCACATATTCCCTGCTCCCGTAAACCTTTACCTGTCTGCCATTCTGATCAATAAAGAAGATGGTAGGAAAACCTCTTACATTCCATTTCCTGGTCATTTCAAGATCTTCATTAAATAATTCCATTGCCCGGCCATGATAGTCTTTTCTGAATTGTACAATTTCAAGTTCTGCTTCCTGAGCCGCCTGCAGAAGGTTTTCCCAGTAGGTAATGTTCTTCTTCTCTACAAAAACCATTTCACGGATCCTTCTTAAAAACTTTTCAGCTTTAACCGGATCCTGTAATTGTGCAGCTTTGAAAGCAATTGAGGGCGGATAAGAAGATGCTAACGGATCTTCTTTCCAAACATCACCATTGATAGGCATTTCATAAAATGCAGCGGCCTCATCCCAGTGCGTGGCAACATCCCCAGGGTTTCTTACATCACTTCCACCATAGCTGCTCCAGCTTTTTAACAGCCCGCCCATCCTGTATTCCATTTCAAAATGATCACCATATTCCAGCTTCAGTTTTTTCAATTGAGGTTCAATACCCCAGCAGGAAGAACAAATAGGATCGGTGAAATACAAAAGCTTCACAGGCCTGGTACCCGTATACCCATTTTCATCTTTCACTACTGCCAATTCTTTTTCTGAAGGTATCCCGCACACGCCTGTATCCGGATCACATTGAAGAATATGTTTATCATTATTTTTCATGGAAAAAAATTTTTAATTGGTGGATAAATCTTTCTCAGCCGGCCATCCGGTTATTGATAGATAGTTAAGGTAGGATCCTCCCATTTCTTGGTATCAGATAACAGCACCGGCTGTCGTTTTGCTATTAAATAATCGATCGAATATTTTCCGCTGCCGGCTATGAACAGAATAAGATATACCAGCAGATAATGGAGTCCGAGCTCCTGCTTTGCAAATGGATCATTGATATGTATTACAAAAACGGCAACCAGCATCGTAACCAGTAAAGGGATCACGGCCAGTCTTGTTCCAAAGCCTGCAATAAGGAGCAGGGAACAGAAAACTTCGGCAAAAACCGCAAGGGATAATGAAATAGCCGGGCTAAGCCCAAATACAGATACAAATTGTATGGGTTCGCCTGAGAATAATCCGGCCATCTTTGGAATTCCATGAATCAGCATCAGTATACCTATTGATACCCTTGCCAGGAATAGAACCAGGTCAATGCTCCCGGAAGTTTCATTTACGTTGAATAGTTTTTTCATCATTTCAATTTTAGTAGTCGCTAATGGTTGATTAATTTTCAGAGAAATAAGTTTGATTGAAGAATTCATGCAGGGAAGCTGGTTTTCTTCCCAATAATTTTTCTATATCAGAATGCCGGGTTTCAAATTCACCCTGTTTGATGCCTTCACTGAAACTGGCCAGCATAGAAATAAATTCAGCAGGAACACCTGCATTGGTGAGCGTTTCCTTATACTCGTCCGCAGTGGGCTCGACATAGGTAACTTCATTACCCGAAAGTTCACTAAGCATTTGGGCAGCCCTTTGAAGTGAATAATTCTCCGTGTTGGTTACAATGTATTCTTTGCCTTCATGCCCGGAGGTGGTAAGTATATTAGCAGCTGCTTCGGCAATTTCATTCCTTGAAATGTAAGCGGCCTTCCCACTGCCTGCCGGTAAGAAGATCCCGGTTTCGAGAACATGCTCACCAAAGAACATGGGCAGTGCCTCAGCATAAAGTCCGTTCAACAAAATGGTATATGGGATACCGCTTTTCTTTACAAGTTTGTCCGTTTCAATATGGGAAGATGCGATAATCCCGAGCGGATTTGAATCTGTTTCATTTTTACGGGCAAAGCTTGTATAAATTATATGCTTCACACCGGCCTGCCTGGCTGCAAGCACAACGTTCTCATGTTGTTCCAGCCTTTTTGAGATGTCATTGCCGGAAACAAAGAATAATTTATCAACATTATGGAAGGCAGCTACAAGCGATGCCTTATCCTCATAATCCCCTATCCGTACATCGATTCCTTTGTTCCGGAGTGCTGTTGCTTTTTTTTCATCTCTTGCCAGTGCAGCTATCTTACTGGAAGGAATTTTCTTCAGTAAGAACTCTATGGTAGCCTTCCCTAATTGTCCTGTAGATCCTGTTATCAGTATCATATGATCTTTAATTTTTAAATTATTTAATTGTGTAATTGTTTAGTTGTGTAATATTTTCCATCCTGCCAGCCAGTTGTAATTATTTTTCATGTTCAGTTGAATCAATAGAAGCTGCATACTTTCCAGCGTGCGGCTTACAGAAAGGTCGCCGGCCATCACCGGGTCAAAACCCGCTGTCTCAACAAGTTCTTTTACAACATCAACTGCATCCTGATCATTACCCGCTATAAAAGCATCTGCTCTTTTCCCATCAATTACAGGTGTTGAAAAATCAGCAGCAAATGTGGTGTTGAATGCTTTCACAACCTTTGAGTTTGGCAATAGCTTTTGTAATTCTTCTGCGGCACTTGTACCAGGAGCTGTCAGCAATCCATTATATGTTTCATTAAGCGGATTGGAAATGCTGATCACAATTTTCTGGTTTGCGAGGTCGAGTATTTTTTGGGCAATATCTTTTTCAGCAGGAAATGGCACTGCCAACAAGATCATATCCGCTTCCCAGCTTGCTTCTGCAGGACAGGCATACGGTTCAATATCGGCCTGAGGACTGGTAATTTTAATTTCCTTAACAAGAGAAGCAAGTGCATTTTTATCATTGGCCTTCAACAGTAATCTGTAATTACCTTTTGAAAGTGATTTTGCAATCGCCGAGCCCATATTGCCTGTAGCTCCGATGATTGCTATTGTTTGTTTAGTTCGCATATTAAATAAATTGTAATGCAAAACTAACCACACATCAGGCCCTGCACCATTGCGTTGAG
>CAMPIQ010000210.1 GCA_946886475.1 uncultured Chitinophagales bacterium
TGTTTGAAGATTTATATTATTTTCATCTTAAATGCTATAGGTATCCTGGCTTTAAGCAGGTAAAGAATTCAGTTGTAAAAATGCGAAGCAGATTATTAAAACTTTCAGAAGCTGTCTTTGAAACAAAATCAGAGCAGGCATACTTTTAATTTATAGTAATCTAAGCTAATATTCCGGTATAAGGAACCAGTTAAAAGACAGATGTTTAGCCAACTGCTTCATTGCTTAATGTTTATTGCGGCAGGAACTATTCCTGCAATTGAATGGTCATTACCTGTGGTGTCAGATGAATGAAGATGAAAAATATAAAATAATCATTCAATAAAATGCCAGCATACACCCGCCATGTCTATCAGGTTAACTTCTTTGCCGTAGGGCTGTTGTATTGGAGCAGCGATACGGATCCCAAATTTCTCCACAAGGTTTTTATTGGTCAGTTCTTTATAAAATCCATCAGCACTTTCAATTTTTACGCTGATCATGAAATTTTCAGCAAAGGCTTTGTCGTTGTATTTCTGTAAAATGAACCTGCATCCGTCTTTTTCAAAGCCAGCCATATCACCGGCATCCCAGGTGATGTTAAAACCAAGTTCCCGGAATAATTCTTTGGCACCTTCATAATTGGAACCGGAGGGAACAAAGGGTTCAAGGGAGAGAAATTTCATGGTAATTATTTTTAGTAAATGATTTGATTGCTACTTTATGAAAGTTAAGTATAGATGAATTCATATGGGGGAATCAATTTTCTTAGTTTTTACATCTTCATAAATTCAACGCTATTCCCATATTTACGCCGATCGTACTCATATCCACCGGGTAAATTACATTTCCGCTGCCCCCGGTAGAATTACCACCCCAGGATTTTGATAGTTCCTGATAAACATTTTTAAATGTAGGCTTTGCATACCAGTACTCTCCATTCAGTAGCCAGGAAAGTTTTTTTGTGAAAGCGAATTCAAGTCCGGCAGCGAAACAGGTTGAAACACAGTATGAACTAGCCTTTTCTCTTTTGAACTCGGAATATCCCGAATAGGGAGATTTAGCCGTTCCGGTCCAGTGAATCTCCGGCAGGGTGGCAAGGGCTATTCCGGTAAGGATCCTGCTATTGAAGGTTAGTTTTGGAGAAATGGATCTGCCAAAGTAGCCACCGGTCATGATGGCCTTTAGTGACCAGTTAATTTCTTTTTTTGTCCAGGCAAAAGCAGGGATCTGTGTGTTTTCCTGATCAACCAGTACACTTGCTGTATCAATTTTGTTTTGTCTCCACCTGAGTGTTGCTGCAAAACCAAAGTTTCCTTTGTTGTTCCTATGCACATATAACAGATCAGCTCCTATACCTCTTTTAGCATATCCCAGCGTACTTGAGATATAGTTTGTTTCTGTTTTTGCAAAATCTCCAACCGGAAAGGCTGAAATAAAAGAGAGGCTGATGTAGTTCTTTTTTTGTCCGGTAGCAATACCAGAAATGGCCAGACAACAAATAAGAAGATATTTTTTCATGCAGTTGGTGTATGTGTGGATTTCGGATAGTCTTTCGTTGTTCAGATCACTATAAGACAGACGAATTAAGAAGTTTAAAATCTGCATATTTCCAGGCTTTGTTAAATCGCATTTTTATACGCCGCGCCTCAGCCAGCTTTCCCTGCTTCTCAAGTGCCTTATGCAGGCCGGCAAGAGCCCAGCCATTTTCTTTCCATGTATTTAAATCTTCAAAATATATTTTTTCTGCTTCACCATTTTTTTCTGCTTGCAGCAAAGCAGCACCCAGGTGATGGCGGACAGAAAAAAACCAATCCGGGGGCTCGTCATAATTCAGGTTGTCTTCTATGAAAATAGCCCGTTTGAAGGCAGCAATTGCGTTGTCATACTCCTTTTGGTTTTTATGAATTTCTGCAGAGAGCACATTGACAGCAATTTCCACAATATCTTTAGTGCTGTTGATTCCCCAGATGGTAATTTCTTTCAAAACGGAGTCTGTTGCCAATCCTTTTAATTGCAAAAGTTCATTTTTTGCTTTTATAACATCTCCTTTTCCCAGGTAGGCCATACCTTTTGCATAATGCAATATGGCGCGTGGATAAACCAGTTCTTTTTCGGGCTGATTTATGTTCAATAGCGTATCCCAGTATCCAAATTTCACGGCAACGAAATAAGGAATGGTATAATAATGCTGAAGGGTTCCCCATCCCGGTTGCTTCATGATGTCTTTAGCAGTATGCTGCTGAACTTTTTTTGCAGCCGCCCAGGCCAATTTAGAATTGCCTTCGAAAGTAGCTGTAGCAGCAAGATAGTGGTAGTTATGCGGGTAATAGGCAAGCGGGTAAGCTCCCTGTGCATGACAAGCCGTTACATATGCGCTATCTATTTTTACAGCTTCAAGATTGGCAAGAGTGCCCAGGTGATAATCTCCCGTCCAGATATAAATATGAGATGGCATGTGCACCAGGTGGCCGGAACCGGGAACGAGAGACATCAGCAGGTTGGCACTGGCCAGTCCGCGTTCTGGATTTTTAGACGCTTCTACTGCATGAATGTAAAAATGCGGTGCACCAGGATGTTTCGGGAATTGTTTGATCAATTTTTCAAGGACACCCACAATCTCGTGTGTCCAGGGCCTGGGTTCCTTTGTTTTCTTTTCATACATATCCCAGGGATGCATATCCATCAAAGATTCTGCATATAAAGCACTAACATCGGGGTCGTTGGAATAGGTAGTATAAACTCTTTTCATAGCGCCGGAGTATGCACTATCAAGGTGACTGCGGTCTTTTGGTGCCTCCGGTATGTACCGGTAGGTCAGAGCCTGAATCAGGGCCTTTTCTTTCTCCGTACAATTACTGGCAAGGAGAAGGGCTTTCTGAGAAGCCTGGTAAGCCCGTTGGTAATTATCTTCCTCCATGCCTGCATTGTAATTGGGACCAAGTACATAAGCAAAACCCCAATAGGCCATTGCGCAGGTTGAATCAAGCCGTGTCGCTTCAAAAAAGGACCGGGCAGCTTCCGCATGGTTGAAACCATACGATAACATTAAGCCCTGATTGAAGTAGGCCTGTGCTTCTTTATGCTTAGTAGAAATTTTAAAATCAATCCCCCCAAGCCCTTTCAATTTGGGGGCTTTGGTTCCGGCAGCATACCAGTCCTTATCAGTGGTTTGTGGTGCACAACCTATCGCGTATGATTGTACAGCTGCACTGTTTTTATCTGGTGCCTGATTGCAACTTGTAGCAATTGAGAGAACCAGAACAGGGTAATACAGCTTTCTCATGATGATAGTTTTGGAAAATTATCAAAAGATGGAAATTTGAAAAGGTGACTGCTTAGGTTTCAGGCTTGACGAAGTAAGGGTATTCCGTATTCCTTCGGCCCACAGTAAGTTATTCAAAAAGTTCCATAAGGATCAAAAGATTAATGATGATTCTTTTGCCGGTAAATTGGCAAACGAATGTTACCGGAAGTTCTTTAGTCAGTCAAATGATCGCAATCTGAAAATTTAAGTTGTTTACATATTTTTTCTAACTGCCTAAGTGCTCTTTTATTAAATGATGAATAATTTTCACCATTACCAAGCCTTGCCGAAGATTCTAACCTTGCACAGTCTATACAAATAGCTGACTGGCCAATTACAGTTCCATTTTTGAAATAAACAATACCAAGCCTAGGCTCGTAACAACCAATTATTAGAGTATTTTGAAAAGAATTTTTATTCTCAAATACAGAATATATCAATTTAAATTGCTCGTCTGATAACTTTTTAGATTGTTTGATCGTATTTATCCACTGTCCCTTTTTATTAAGAACCGGAAATGAATTTTCTCTTTCAAATCCTATATAATCAAAGGCGACAGCAGAATCAGATGAAAATGCTATTTCTTTTTGAGTTAAAGTTGAATCTATCTGAAGATTTAGTTTGTTGCTGTCAGTATAATAGATGGATGTATTCATAACAATCGAATCTATTCCAGTAAAATTTTCATTGGAATCGATCTTGATGAAATTCGGGTTCTCAGTTGAATTTGAACAACTAAATAAAATCAGAAGAAGAAAGGGCGATAAAATTATTGAGGGTTTCATTTAATTGCTAGTAACGTTTTACACCTTGCCCATGTGGCGGCAGTCTGTGATCATTACCACAATCAACCCGACATCTTATCCATTACACAAGTTTCTTTCTTCCCATAAAAAAAGCCCCGCAAACGCAGGGCTTATGATATTTATTCAGGTCAA
>CAMPIQ010000211.1 GCA_946886475.1 uncultured Chitinophagales bacterium
ATGCTATTGAAGCAATGCGCGGTTTGATCTTGATACATTACCAGGTCTCGTTGAACGCCTGTTTGTTCATTTGCCCAGGCATTATAACCTTCCAGTCACCTGCATATCTACAAGAAACTTATTCAGGATTTCCATAAATAATGAAAGAAAAACTATTATCCCATCTCGCCATACCACCACCTAATGTAATACCCACAGCATAAACATAGATTTGTGTAGAGGGAGGATTACTGTTATAACCTGTAACCCTGGTATACATAAACGCATTTCCTGACACATAAGCCGCACCGTCTATTTCATAATATTCATAAACCGGGGTAACGATAATGATTGCATTGGGTACTTTTTCGTTCAATGTGATCCTGTATTCGCCTTCGGATATCCGTGATGCACTTACATTATCCGTGGATGATGACGTAATTAAAAGACCTTCTCTGTTCACCTTACCATATGCAATTGGCAATAACCCATGATCGCCCGCACTGGAAGGTCGTTTGATGTTACCGGTCATGTTCATTGTGCCGCCTGGTTCTATGGCCACGTTTTCATTTCCGTTCAATCTGAAAATAAGGTTTCCGCTGGTATTGCCCACATTGGTGCCAATGCGCATATTATCACCACTCAGTTGCATATAGCCTTTGTTCTCGCCGGCGGACTGCATTTGCACAATGGCGGAACTATTATTGACCACCAGCGCTGAATGGGTGAGCAGGGTACCTACTACGGTACCATCACCGCCTGCCACCAGGTTACTATTTGAAATCAGTGTGTTTGCCGAAAGGGTTGTACCTACAGTTACATTATTACGAAAACGGGCATTACCATTCACATCCAGTCTTTGCGTAGGCATGATCAACCCAATGCCAACGCTGTCATCGGCATTTCCAATCATCTGGCGGTTGGCTATGGGCCGCATCCAGTAATTGCTATTGAGAATTGACCGCCAGGTGATACCGTTAAACTGGTACAATTCATTATACGTTGAATTGAAAACTATTAGTCCGGGTACCGGATCCGGGATGGCAAACATCTGCGATGTGGTCATGCGTGGAGGCAAAAATCCCTTGCTGGTGCTGGTAAGATCCAGCAGGGCGCTGCTGTTAGGATTGGAGGTACCGATACCTACACCCTGGGAGAAAGAGAAAGAAAAAGAGAGAGAGAAAGAGAACATCAGTAAAAACTTTTTCATATGCTGTTTTTATGAAGCAAAACTGATGAGAGTTGGAGGAATGGACAATAGCGAAAATGGGTGAATTGAAATACGAAGTAAGCATTACTGAGCAGATAGTGAAGTAACCCTTCGTCAGGCCGGGTATGAGGGATGTTTAAAAACTTTATGTAAAGCGGCCGTGGGGTGTTGACCGCTGTTCAATATTGAAATATGGCACATCACCATCAGCAGATCTATGATCAGTAATGAAGTTGATTCATGTTCCCACAGTTTGTATTTGAACGCTCGTGGTATTGGTATCCGCGCCCTATAAATTTTGTGGTATCATGCACTAACGATAAAGCATTAGATCCATGCAAGGAGCTGGCATTCCAGTGGCTGGTATTGAGTAACTAAACTCCGCATAGGGAAGAAACAAGGGCTGACAATAACAGAGCCGGAGCAATAAATAAGAGCGTGAAGGAAGGAATACGCCAGGCATCCCTCCCCTGCTCCCTACTAATTTTTAATCCAGTACATATTCACCAACAGCACAATAAATAGAGGAGTCGCTATGGTCTGAATAGTAAGCATAATCGGAGCCGGATTTGGTCCATTTTATCAATTTCACCTCCACCCCGTTTTTATTTTTTTTATTTGTCTCTTCCTTTTTGGAAAAACCTAAGCCGGTAATTTCCTTTTCAGTCCTGTAAAAATTGGATGGGGTAAAGTAGTACACGGCTATGCATAACTTCTCATCCGCAAAATAAAGTTTGATCCCTTCACTGGAATAATCCATTTGAAACGAAGAGATGCCATCGCTGCTATGACTTTCTGAAAAATTGTAGCCTTTTTTCTTCATCCATTTTTTGTGGTTCTTATAAGTAACCTCACTCATGATCTCTTCTAAAATTTCCAACCGGCTATCGTCCTGCACTTCAGTGACCTTTACAGGTTGAACAGAGCCGGATGAATTAACGGCATAAGTATTTAAAGAGGTGGCCAGGAAAAGGGAAGCAAGCAAAAAAAGATACATTGATTTTATTTTCATAAAGTATTCGTTTAGATGGCCACCAATTGGTGGCTTCCGGACAAAATAGTAACTATTCCGGAAATATACGAAATGACAGAAGTGTTAAATTATGATATTGTGTAACCGCTGCAGTGTATACGTTGACCGAGTTGATAAAGCTTCAGGGCGGTTAGGGGTCTGCCGTTGTTGTTGTTGACCTAAAGTCATTATCTGAATAAATTCACTTCACACCAGCAACCGACCTGCATAACCCAGGGCAGGTGACTGAGGTTCCGTACAACAACCGCAGGGAATGTGTACCGCCTGGTTGTTGGTGAGGCTTGTCCTTCAACTGATAGCGGCCGGAGGTTGACACCAAAAAACAGGGCCCATAAAAAAAGCGCAGGAGAACCTGCGCTTACAAAAAGGGAACGGTTGTTTTACTATCAATCATTCTTTTATAAAAACTGCTTGTTGCCGGGTAACGCCATCGCTCACCACCATCCAGTAACTGCCTTGTGGTAATGAGGCCACTGAAATACTTAAAAGATTCTGGTTCTCCATTTTCCTGCTGCTCACCAGCCGGCCTCCGGCATCATGGATCTGTACCAGCACGTTTTTGCCACCTGCAAACTCAATAAACAATTCCTTTCTTACCGGGTTGGGAAACAGCTTCAGTGTATGCGCATCATCTCCAAAATACACCCTTACAATGATGGAATATTTGAATGCGCCATCCTGGTCCACCTGTCTGATGCGGTATAAATTCATTCCCTTCAATGGCTGCAGGTCATCGAAACTGTATTCATTGCGCGATTGTCCTGCTGCGGCAAGGTTTCCAATAGCTGTGTATTCCACTCCATTACTACTTCTCTCCACCATAAAATGCGAAGTGTTCACTTCATTTTCTGTGACCCAGTCCAGTACAATTTTTTGCCTGGCTTTTTCTCCTGTAAAGGAGATCCAGTTCAGCGGTGTGGGGATCAGTGATCTCACCAGCACTACTTCCGTTGCATTCACCTGTAATGTATATCCCGCAGGAAGATTGGTAGTAGCAAAACTTCCGCTGATGGTACCTGATGATAATGCGATGATGGTATAACTGCCGTTGGGAACCGTACCTGTTTCAGTGGCTGTTAAAGTTCCCGCCAGTGTAAGATCACCGCTGCGTTGCAACTGATCATGACCGGTGCCGGCACCTGTACCATCATTCAGTTCTATACTGAGTGTGCTGCCGGCTGATAAAGGTTGCGCTCCATTCAGCTCCAGTATGCCCGGTGAAAGACCCGGAGCAATTGTTCCGCTGTTTGAAAATGTACTATTAAAACTAATAGTGCCTGTTCCCTGAATAATGCCTGTAGCGGAATTGGTAACCGGTGTACTCAGATTAACCGTACCGGTGTTGGTTTTGGTGAGCGTTCCGTTGTTGATGATCCCCCCGGCGAATTGCCAAAGGGCGTTGGCGCTGATGTTGAAAATATTATTATTGATCACCGCTCCAGGGAAATTAAGTCCGCCCTCTTCCCAGCTCAGGGTTCCATTATTGGTGAGCGTATTGCCACTTGAAAAAGTTTTTACATCGCCGGTTGTTAGCTGTAACGTTCTCCCTGCATCTATCGTAAGCGACCTTCCCAGGTTTCCACTTTGCCAGTCACCATTTCCATTGAGGGTAAATGCTCCACTTCCTGTTATATTTCCCTGTATCACCATATCATTATTCACCGTAAGATCGCCATTGCCATTGATGGTATTGCTGTTGCTGAATACAAGGGTGGATGGAAAGACCTGGCTGATATTTAATGTAAGCGTACTACTGTTGCCAAAATTTCCTGTTCCACTTACAACAGAACCCGTATTGTGATTAAAGGTGGAATTGTTTTGCCAGGTGCTGCCGTTAGTGAATGCAATGGTACCGGTGTTGGTGAAAGCATTTGAACTGGTAATGCTGCCTCCACTCATATTAATGGTACCGCTATTGCTCCAGGGCGTACCAATGGTAGTAGCACCTGCTGTTTTATTGATGGTGCCTGTATTGGTGAGTCC
>CAMPIQ010000212.1 GCA_946886475.1 uncultured Chitinophagales bacterium
TCCCTGATCATCATCATACCACTGACCATAAACATTCAAGCGGTTTGTAAGATTTTGAATATCCAGCGATAATGTGCTTGTTAGATTCTTTCTGTTCCACTTCATGCTAAGGCGCAGATCTGTTCTGAAATAAGCCGGGTTCTGGTTCGAAAAAGCCTGCTTTTCCTTATAAACTGCATAGCCCTGTTGTATGGAACTGGTTTCGTCTATTGGTGTAGTACGGAGACCTCCCGAATAAATTGTTTTGATGTTGATGCCAAAGGTTTTTAACTTATTACCGGAATAAAAATCCTTACCTGCCACTAAAGAAGTAATGTAGTTTCCATTAAACCTTGTATTTCTTTCTATGCCGTCTGCTGCAGTATATTTCGACTGGTAAATGGATGTGCTGATGGTATAGTAAAAAGCATCTTCCAAATATTTTTCAAGAGAAAGTTCTATCCCATAGTTTCTTCCCTTACCCTTATTTACCAATGGTTCGGTTACATATTCACTTTCCATGTTCAGAACAGAAAGTGTGAGGCTGTCATAAATGCTTACAGGTACCTGGTATAAATGCTGATAATATATCTCCGCCTTAAACGACAACCTTCTTCCCAGTGTTCTCTGGTAAGAAAATATATAATGATGCGCTCTTGTTAGATCCAGTTCCTTATTTGGCTGGCTACCCTGATTTTCAGCAAAATAAATTCCAAAAGCCTGAACCTGGCTATGTCCCCCATAGCCTACTGCAAAGCTGTTCTTTCCGTCTGCCTGCCATTTTAAAGAAGCTCGTGGCTCCAATGCCTGCGTATTATTATAAAGCAGTTTTAAAAAATGGAATCCTCCATTGATTGTTATATCATTTGCAGGTTTGTACTGCCATTGTGTAAACGCCTGTATGGTCCTGGTATTATTTCTGGTGTTGATCAACTCAATTAAAGGAGCCTGCTCGTTCTCTTTGGCTTTTTTATAATAGTCAAAGCCAATCTGGCTCAATATAGCTCCTGCTCTTAAGATCGATCTGCCTGAAAATTTATGATTCAGGGTTGTTGAAGCGGTCCATTTACTGGTGCGGTAATGGTCTTTATAATCTTCGCGCAGGGTAAGATCGTCCTGCAGAAAATAATATTCTTCTCCCGTTTTATTGTACGAAAATGAAAATGCGGAACGCAAGCGGGATTTTGAACTTAATAAAATACTATGCGTAATTCCGGCTGCACCAGTATTGGAAACATAGTTGAACTGGTTACGGTCATCGTCTGATTTCCATTCTGTAGAATCCCTGCTGGCCCTGGCTTTCTGGTTGCTCAGTCCTCCAAATCCAAACAGGGTAAAAGTTCCTTTTCTTTTTGTAGGCAGATAAACATGATAAGAAAGATCCTGGAAATTGGTTGCGCCACCTTCCATTGAAATTCCCATCTTATTCAGGATCTCAAGTGTTGAATACCGGTAATTTACCAGGTACGATCCATCGTAAAAAGGAAGTATGGGACCTTCGGCAGCGGCATTCAATCCCAGCAAACCAGCCTGCAGGGTATATTCTCTCTTTTCATTATTTCCCCTGCGCAGTTTGAGATCAAACACACCGCTTAGTGCATTACCATACTCTGATGCAAATGCACCGGTTATAAAATCAGAATTAGACAATAGCTGTGCGCTCAAAATAGAGATACCCCCGCCGCTGCTTCCCGTACTGCTGAAATGATTCGGATTGGGAATATCAACGCCCTCCATCCTCCATAATAAACCTGTTGGAGAATTTCCTCTGATAATGATATTATTGCTTCCATCATCCGCAGTTACAACACCCGGAAATCCCGTTGCCATTCTTGATGGATCATTTACTGCAGCCGCATACTTCTGCGTTTCTTCAACAGAAAACGCCCTTGCACTAACCGCGCTCATATCATTCAGCGGCTTATTTTTTCTACCGGATGTTCTTATAATGATCGTTTCTTCCGTCTTCACACTATTTTCCAGTGAGAATGTAAGAACTGTTTCTTTTCCTGATATCAGGTTAATATTGTTCAAAAACAATTCCTTATAACCCATTGCAGTTACGGATAAATGAATAACGCCAATGGGAAGTGAACCAAAACGGAATTCACCTTCAGCGTTTGTCAGAACAGATTTATTGAGTGATGGAATTGTTACAGTTGCTCCCTGTACGGGCGTTTGAAGCACCTGGTCAATTACAATTCCACGCAATTGCTGTGTTGGCAGTTGCGCTTTTGTTGATAATGAAAAGAAGAGGAATATGGTCAAAAAAATGCAGATGCACTGCCTGGATGCGATTTTTCTCCTGTTCACATTTCTTTCTCCTGTCTCGTTGGTCATGGTTGTTATTTAAAGGGATAACAACCCACCATCTTTCCACCCCTATTCCGGATCAGAAAATATTAATACCTGCATTCCATCCTAACCATCCTTTAACATTTGGACCCAGTTTCCAGGTTTTCCATCCTGATGGAGGAACAGTGGTGCGGTATCCGGGAAATTTTTCATCCTGGTAAGTATGGTATGCATTAAATACCGGTCCTCCAAAAAGAGATACATACTTACCAAGCTTTATATTGATGTTTAATTTCCCTTTTGCTAATATATTGGCATACTCCCAGGAACCGAGGTAAAGATGCTGTGCAGTAAATTCAGGATTCACCGAAAATATTTTTCCAATAGGAAGCTCTGTTCCAATCCCATAACCAAATGTGAAGACCTCGTTGCTGTCACTGAAATTCATGCCTGCCTGTAATATATTATACAACCTCCGGCTTCCGGTTTTAAATGCTGCGTTGGCATTTACCAGTTCGTCTGAATAAAAAGAAAGCTTGTGGTAACCTTTGAATACAATATTGATCAGGCCAATACCCAAACCATCAGATGTATCTGAAATATTGATCAGGCCAATTTGTACACCTTTAACGTGTTTGGCATAATTGATCACCCCACTTACCTGAACACCTGTGAGGGTCCGGTTGCTGAAATTCATCAGGCCTGCTATTTGCGACCCGGTTACATTGTTTTTCGCAAAATTTCCTACACCCGCAACCTGCACACCATCAACTTTGTCAGTTACATGATTATAAACACCTGCGGCCTGGAAACCAACCAGTTTTCCCTTAACAAGATTATTTACCCCTGCCACCTGGAACCCTTTCACTGTATCCAGAACAGTATTATTGATGCCGGCAGCCTGGAAACCTTGCACATAACCACCTACTATATTAAACAATCCACCAACCTGCACATACCGGACAGATTTTTTATCTATGTTGAAAAGTCCTCCGATCTCCAATCCATTGACGCCCCCATTATACCCACCCAAAACATTGAGTGAAAAGTTATTGACCACCTGCGCACTCAATTGTCCATGTGTACCCAGACCGGGTGTAAGTGAAAACTGAAAAGCACGTGTGGTAAAAAATTTTTTCAGGTTGATGCCCTGTATCTTTTGTTCCGGAGTGGCAAGCCATGCTCCGATTTGTGTTTTTTCAACTCTTGCAGAATCAGTCTTAGAATAGGTGTATTCGCGAATGCCCGAATCAGCCTGCTGCACCCGTATTTTGAATTGTTCGGGCGCAAAGTAATCATCAGGACCTATAATAGTATAAGTGCCGGATGAAGCGGGAAGCATGGTAATGGTTACCTGCTGATTATAGCCGGCATCAACCGCAAAACTGGTATCCTTATAAAAATCCTTGCTTACAGTCAGGAATATTCTTTTCTTTTTTTGCCTGAACCGCAAACTGAAAAAACCATTAACGTTCGTAAGCGTGGATGCCAGAAGGCTGGCTTCATAAATACTTGCATTATGTATCCAGTAACCGGTTAGATCGTCCAGCACATAACCACTCACCACATAATATTTATTATCAGTTGCAGCTTTATTAGTAACAATGGTCAGTTTAACAGGCGCCTTCCTGATGATGATATAGTTTCCACTTTCCCTGAATTCATAATTGTCAGGCAAAAGTATTTCCAACCATTGTTTAACAGGTTTGCTTGATGAAGCCAGTGTAATGATGCTGTCTTTTTTAATGATGTTGCTATTATAAGAAAAATAAAAATTTCCCTTGTTACTCAATATTTCAAGAACATTGTCAAGCCTTTGACTATTGGCTTCTATGATAATATTCTTATTCAACAGGTTTTGGGATGAAGCCAGGCTGACTATTGCGGTCAACAGGCCCGTAATGAGTAATCGATTACTCAGCAATTTC
>CAMPIQ010000213.1 GCA_946886475.1 uncultured Chitinophagales bacterium
GCCAATGCCAATACAATCGCCAATAAATACCTTAAAACATCCTGTCTGAATTTTATTGAACCAAAATAAGCACCGCATAAACCTCCGGCAAATGCAATGATAACATAAAGGTACATTTCCGTGCTAAACTGAACCCCCTTTGTAACCTGGCCAATAAGACCTGATAAAGAATTAACGAATATGAATAAAGCGCTGATACCGGCTGTCTGCTTCATATCAGACCATTTTAATAACAGAAGGATAGGGGACAGTATAATTCCACCACCAATACCAATAAGACCTGAAAGAAAACCAATGGCAGCGCCTATAACCAGCGATATAACAAAATCAGGGTTCTTTAATTTTTCAACCTTGATATTCTGGAAAAAAAGAAATCTATTAACAGGGATCAACAACAGTATCCCAAGAATTTTTTTATAAATAAAAGAATCAACAGTTATAAACCCGCCAACAAATGCCATGGGCACTGATGTTATTGCAAAAGGAAAAAATATTTTCCAACTGAAATGTTTGCCTCTATAAAACTGAATAAAGGATGTCATTGAAACAAACAGGTTCAAAAGAAGTGCAGTGGGTTTCATCACCACGGTCGCTATACTGAAAATTGCCATCAGCGCCAGGTATCCACTGGCACCACCATGACCAACTGATGAATATAAAAAAGCTACAAAAAAAAGTAATGTATAAAAAAGAAACAACGTTTCTAAACTCATGGATTTTAAATTGGTAATAAATGAATTTCCACCATTGTTCCTTTTGTACATTCAGTAATGTTCTCATCTATTTTAATAAGACAATTAGCCCTGGCAAAAGAACTCAAACGAAAAGACTCCTGTGCTTCCAAAACTGTTACTTCGCCATCATTATAATAACCTTTCAGAAAATGAGTGAGCATAGTTTTTTTGTTAAATGCATTTGCCAGCGGAGCATTCATTGTTTTTAAGCTTAATTTTCTACCTGTCATTAAACTGGTAGCCAGCAATACATATTCATAAAAACAAGTAAGCACTGAAGATGGATTACCGGGTAAACCGAAAACAAGCTGTTCATTTTTTTTACCCAAAAAAACAGGTTTACCGGGACGTTGTTTTATTTTATGAAACAGCTTTGTAACTCCACAACATTCCGCAGCACGCAAAACAAAATCATAATCACCCACACTAATTCCACCGGTCAGTAAAACTATATGACTGTCTTCTAAAGCCATTTGCAGGGTTGAAATAGTATTATCAAGATCATCAATGCAATAAAATATTTTTACTTCTTCTTTTGTTACCTGCTGTAAAGCTGCGGTTAAAAAATAAGAACTTGATTCATATACTTGTCCATATTCAAGTTTGTTTCCAGGTTTTTGCAATTCATTACCTGTAACAATTATGCTAAATACTGGATCCGGAATCACCCTAACTTCTGTTTTTCCAAGCCCGGCAAGAAATGCAATTGCAGCAGGTGTAAGTAAACTTTCTTTTGCCAGGGCAAGATCTCCAACTTTAATATCGGCACCCTTAAGCCTTACATTTTTTTCTTTGTGCAATTCATCATCTTCAATTACCAATTCATCATGCTTTATCGAAACTTTTTCCTGCATAACAACGGTATCAGCGCCCTGCGGCAAAGGTGCGCCGGTAAATATCCTGATTGCTTTGCCAGGTAATAATTTAACCGGGTTAGTATTTCCGGCTTCAATCACTCCGTCTAAGATTAATGTTTTATTTTTCTTCCAGTCATCAAAACAAAATGTATAACCATCCATGGATGATTGAAGAAATGAGGGACTATCTATTGAAGAAAAAATGTCTTCAGCCAGCATTTTACCGGCAGCATTAGTAAGCGGCAGTTTTATGGGCTTGAGTAGGGTAGTATTATTCCGGATTATTTCTATAGCTTCTGTAACTGAGATCATTTGATTTAAAATTATCCGCATTATCCGCCAATGGATATCATACTCCTGTTATGAATATCTTCTGCATGCAGTTGAGAAAAATCGGCTGTAAATTGCCCTCCCAGCTCTTTCGCTTTTGAATAAATATTCTTGTGAATAAGGGGAATAATATCATCTCCTTTTCTTAATGCTGATAATAAATCAGTTTCATTTTCAGCGAAAAGACAATTCTTCATTTTTCCGTCTGCTGTTAATCGAAGACGATTGCAATTACCACAAAAATTTGCGCTCATGGTGCTTATGACAGAAAATGTTCCTGCATGTCCCGGCACACAATATCCTTTCGCCGTTGCATGCTGATCATCCTGGAGGCGAATAATATCGTACTTCGTTTTTATTTGGTCAACTATTTCCTGCAGGGTAAATACTTTATTGCTTGACCATTTATTCCCGGCAAAAGGCATGAACTCGATGAAACGAACATGCACAGGAGTATCTTTGGTCCATTCGATAAAATCATTGATCTCGTGATCGTTTAATCCTTTCATCACCACCATATTCACCTTCACATGAAAACCTCTGTTTAGTAAAAGTTGAATATTCTGATAAACTTTTTCAAACTGATCTCTTCTTGTAACGAGTAGAAATTTTTCCCGATCCAGTGTATCAAGACTGATATTCAGCGAACGGATTTTTGCCTCTTCCAATACATCAATAAATTCATGAATACGCGAACCATTTGTTGTCATCGTTAGCTTCACATTCAGTTTTGAAAGCCGCAGGATTATATCATGCGCATCTTTACGAATCAATGGTTCTCCGCCAGTCAGCCTGATTTTATTTACTCCCTGCTGTATAAAAATTTTTGCCAGGGTTTCAATCTCATCGGCCTGCATCAATTTTGACGGAGGAGTAAATTCATAATCTTCCTCGGGCATACAGTAAAAGCAACGAAAGTTACAGTTATCCGTAAGCGAGATCCGGAGATAGTTGTGAACCCTTTTATGTTGATCAATGATCATTTTAAACCAGTTTTCAATAACCTGTTATAATCTTCCGCGGTATCAATATCTTCTTTCCCTAGCGGAAATTCAATTGTTTCAACCCTTTGTTTATTTTTTTGCAAAATGCCTTGTGCTCCTTTGTCTCCTTCTAATTGCATCAGTTCAGGAAAAATGGAAGAATGAAAAAATGAGGGAGTTCCCATAGTCCCACTATATTCACTTGCAATAATGGGCAGATTGCTCTTCCTGTGTTTATCAATTAATTGCTGTAATATTTCCGTTGATATGTATGGCTGATCACAAACGGAAATGATCACTCCTTTTAACGAAGGAAATTTATTAACCAATGTATCAAGTCCCCATTGAATTGAACTGGCCATACCCTGTTCCCAGTTCTCATTGATGGTTGTAATGGCACTTTCACAATCTGTTATAAATTGTTCCGCATTGGAACCCAGCACTACTACAACCGGTCCGCAGTTTGTGGCGATGGCCGTCCTCACCATTTTATTTAATAACGTGCTGTCTTTGTACAAAAGCGATTGTTTGGGCCGGCCAAGTCTTGAGGACTTACCTGCAGCTAAAATGATTACGCCATATTCTTTCTCCATGAAATTGATCAATCAGTTTTTGTATTTACCTTTTCTATGGTCAGGTCTGAACGATGATGAATAGGGTGAATTTTTTTACTTAATGATTCGGGTTTTCGCATAGCGATTACTGATTTTATTTCTGCTATTATGGACAGGGCAATTTCTTCTGGCGTTTCAGCGCCAATATCCAATCCAACCGGGCTATGTAGAACAAATAATTGTTGCTCTGTATATTCAATTCCTTCTTCCCTTAATTCATTCAGCATTTTATCTTTTTTCTTTTTTGGCCCAAGCATCCCGATATAAGTCACATTTTTTTGTAACAATTGCCTGAGCATAACCATGTCATAATGGTAATTATGTGTCATCAGCAAAAAAATGGTCAGATTGTCTACAGTAATTTTTTCAAGAGCAACTTCTGGTTTTGAAACCAGAACCTGGCAGCCACTGCCAAACCTGCCCTGTGTTGCATAATTGGACCTTCCATCCACTATTAATGTTTCCCATCCAAGTATTTTAGCTATTTCAACAACGGGTATCACATCATTTCCTGCCCCGGCAATAACCAGCGAAACAGGTGGTTTGATCACTTCGATAAAAGCAATTAAATCAGTTTTATCAGAAACATAATTTTTAAATGAAGATTGCAGGGTTAAAA
>CAMPIQ010000214.1 GCA_946886475.1 uncultured Chitinophagales bacterium
AGATATTATAAAGCATCATACCATCTGTAACCCATGCAATGAGCAGATCATTAAAAGGTATGACATCAATAAACCGGGAATTGCCCTGCATGCCAATTGTTTTAATGAACTGGGGTTGAAAAGGCTGGCTGATGTCAAACACTACCAGTCCCTGAATACCATCACATACATAAAGTGTGTTACCTGAATAACCCAGGCCATAAGGTTCCCACACCGGATAACTTCCACGCTGCACAGGCCGTGTTATTTCACTTATGTCATATACGGCCAGGATACTCTGGGTACCCCCGCAGGCACCATTGGTTCTAAGGGTGGCAAATGCCACTGAGTCCTTTGCTACCACAGGGTCGCACCTGCGCATCACTTCTGGTGAGATGGCCTCGGATAGTTTTTGCGGACTGGCCGGATCAGCAATACTGAAAATATGCACCATGGATGTAGATCCAATGAACAATTTATCCTTAAAGGGAAATATGGTCTCTATTTCAAAACCAACCGGCACTGAACGTTTAAAGATCGGCTGGCCCCCGTTTGTAATATCAAATACATTGAGGTTCTCATGATCCACAGTATAAAGATGGTTTCCCATTATGGTAAACCTGGCAAGCGAACCACCCTGTCCCGTACCACCGGTAAAAGCCGCGTACTCACTTGTTTTTTCGCATCCTAATAAGGCTATGAGACTTATGGTGACCAGAATTTTTTTCATGATTTATTTTTTAGCGTCTGCATTTGGGATTATCGATTATCTTTTTCTCCCAGCCAATAACAATTCCTTTTGAAGGGTCCACACATTCAAAATATACATTTGACATGGGCGGGTATTGCTGTCCTTCGTTTGGAAAGGCACCTTCCATCCTGCTCACAAGCTGTGGAGATTGAATATTTGAAATATTGAACACCAGCAGGTCATCGAGATTATTGGTATACAGAAAATTTGATTTAATGGCCAGTTCACTGCAAAGCGGGATACTCAGAAAAGAGATCTTTTCGGCTTGCTGCGGATCGCTGTTGTCCATGATATGTATGCCCTTTCCCTGCTCCACCTGGAAGAGGTACTGGTTGTAAGCATAGATCTTACCCGCACTGGCAGTAGGTTTTGGCGCTTCAACATTTATCATGGTTGAAGCCTGAGCTGAAGCATAAACAGGAACATATCCCTCCACCTTTCCGGTTTCGTACCCGGAAGGTTCACAGGCTGCCAGGCAGGTGATAATGAAGATGAAAATATATCTCATTGAGCTGGTTTTGGTCTTTGACAAAGATTCCGGAAAAAGCGTTGCCTGATGCGGTATTTTTTTTAAAGCTTGGAATAAAGCCGGTTGTTAAGATAAATTGCATGTTTTTGTTAGGATGAAAACAATATTGGGTTTTATAAGGAACTATTTCAGGGAAGCAGACAAAACTTTGTTGGCACTTTGCTGTTTTTTTATTGCCCTTTGTATTTTCATCAATTATTATCATGGCCTCAACCGGCGCATCAGCACCTATACCGACTGGCAACAATTTATCAGCTGGTATCTGGTTTTCATAGTTGTATTTTCGTTTGCCTATATAGCAGGGGTATTATTGAAGAAGGCTGATTATTTTAAAAAACCCGGTTTTATTTCCCTGCTGCTCATTGCCCCCGGCATATTTGCCTGGAAGATGTCGTACAATGTACATTTTATTTTTACTGAGGATGTTCTCGCCAACAGTTACTGGAACCAGGTAGTGTACTGGCCATTCAAACTGCTGGTCATCATTTTTCTTTTGTGGATCACCTGGAGGATATTTGACAGGCACCAACCATTTTATGGAACATTATTGAAACAATTCAGGCCTGGTCCTTATTTATGGATGTTATTGATTATGGTGCCATTGATAGCTGCAGCTTCCACCCAGCAGGATTTTCTTGCCGTGTATCCGAAATTAAAAAATGTATTATACCTGTCGGAGCAGCATGATTCCGGTTTTTATAAATTATTGTATGAGCTGAGTTATGGCAGTGATTTTATTGGCATTGAACTTTTCTTCCGTGGATTTCTGGTGCTGGCCTTTATAAAATTTGCCGGCAGGGACGCCATACTTCCCATGGCCCTGTTCTATTGCACCATTCATTTTGGCAAGCCCCTTGGAGAATGCATCAGTTCTTTTTTCGGTGGGCTGATATTAGGCATCATTACTTATCACACCCGTTCCATTTATGGAGGGCTGATTGTACACCTGGGCATAGCCTGGATGATGGAGCTGGCTGGGATGTACCCCCTGTCCTCCTGAAGGGGGTATAAAAAAAATGCAGGCCTGTAAGCCGGATTCTGTTTCCCGCAAATGCGGGACTACTATCATTTATCTGGGATGGTCATTACTGGCCACCTCTGTCTGCCTACCCACTCCCGCCTTCCGTTTTTCAACGAAACCGGACGAGCAGCCCGGAATGCGGGATATATTTGGCATTTCAGCACGCAAGGTTTACCCGGATCCTGCCTTGCAGCAGGAAACTGTGAGCTCTTACCTCACATTTTCACCTTTGTCCCGCATATGCGGGATAGTTATTTTCTGTGGCACTATCTCGCCCCGGTGTTAACCGGGGGTCCCGATGTTATCGGGATGCGTTGCTCTGTGCTGTCCGGACTTTCCTTCCCGACTTAAGCCGGAACGATAGTACGGCCTGCAGTGTGGCAAATTTAGCACATAAAATAAGGAGGATTTAGTTAAGATTTCATGAGGTTTTCCCCATGGAAATAAGGAAGGGTCTAAATAAATTAGTTCATGGCAATCCATTTAAGACCCTTCATTCAAATGGTTGATGGTAATGAACGATTGTTTGCCGACTCCTTAAACAATCCGGAATTGGAAAAAATAATCAGGCAATTTCCAGGGGCAAAATGGAGCACCTCTCTAAAACTCTGGCATTTTGAAGTAAAGAAAGAGAACATTGATTTGCTGGTATGTAAAACAGAAGGACTGGCAGTGGTGGATATGGCTCCGTTAAAAATACAATTGACTGAAAGAAAACAAAGGCAAAAAACAGGAAAGCGGGTTAAGGGCAGAAACAGATCCGGTGAGGTAATTGGCAATCAGAACAACCTCAAAGAATTGGAACGGTTAGCAGAACATCTCAGGCTGAAAGGATACAGCCATTCCACTATCCGCACGTATACCAATGAATTCTCGCAATTGCTTTATTTGCTTCGCCAGAACAATGTTCAGGACCTTGAACCGGAACAGGTAAAGCGTTACCTGGCTTATTGTCTGGGAAAAGGCATTTCCGAAAACACCATACACTCAAGGCTGAACGCCCTGAAATTTTATTTTGAACAGGTATTAAAAAAGGATCGTTTTTTCTTTGAAATTCCAAGGCCTAAAAAACCGATGCTTTTGCCGAAACTTCTAAATGAAACGGAATTGTCGAGACTTTTCAATTCATTGAAAAATAAAAAACACAAGGCCATGCTGTTCACTGTTTACAGTGCCGGGCTGAGGGTTAGCGAACTCACTAAATTGAAGCTGGTAAACATAGATAGCAACAGGATGCAAATACATATTGAAAATGCCAAAGGGAAAAAGGACAGGTATGTAAATTTAAGTCCGGTGCTGCTTGATGTTTTAAGGGAATATGTGAAATTGTACCGTCCCGGGACCTATCTTTTTGAATCGGGGCTCACCTGCCAGGCCTATCCGGTGAGAACGGTACAGCAGATATTCAGCAATGCAAAAAACCTGGCTGGAATACGAAAGCAGGTAGGAATCCACAGTCTGAGGCATAGTTTTGCCACTCATTTGCTGGACAAGGGAACAGACATCCGGTATATCAAGGAATTGCTTGGGCATTTCAACATCAGAACAACGGAGCGCTATCTACACGTCAGCAGGCAGCAGTTGGTCAATATCATCAGTCCATTTGATGATTTAATCGCAAGAGGTGGTATTGAATGGTAAAATGATTGGTGCTACTAAGCAATTATCAAATTATAATGCTAATTAATTGATGTGTAATCATATAAAAATTTGCGAGCAACAGATAATAGCATAAATTAGAGCGTTAGGCAAAATTGCTTTGCCGGCCACGAGCCTGTTGCGATCCGCAGACAGGTT
>CAMPIQ010000215.1 GCA_946886475.1 uncultured Chitinophagales bacterium
ACTTTGTGTCACCTTTAAACTTTATTAAATCAAATCCTGAAGCCATGAAAAAAATTACCGTCTTAATTATTGATGACCATACCTTAATCCGCCAAACCTGGAGTTTCAGTCTTAATTCTGATTCAAGGTTTGCAGTTGTTGGTGAAAGCGGATCTGCTGAGAAAGGTATTGAACTATGCAGGCAACTCCAGCCGGATATTGTTCTTCTGGATATCAATCTGCCTGGGATGAGTGGAATTGAAGCCACACCTTTAATTCGTAAATATGTACCCTGTTCCAGGATCATTGGAATTTCATTACACACCCAGCCTGCCTATGCAAAAAGAATGATACAGCATGGCGCAATGGGTTATATCACTAAAAATTCTTCAAGAAATGAAATGATCCTTGCATTACTGGAAGTATTTAATGGCAATAAATTTATCTGTCAGGATGTAAAAACTGCTCTTTCCGAATCTATTTTAATTGAGGGGAAAGAGGAGCAAGGTATCAATTCACTTTCACATAGGGAAATGCAGATCATTGATATGATCAAACAGGGATTATCTTCAAAGGAAATAGCCAGCGAGGCCAGTATTTCAGTTAAAACTGTTGAAGTGCACAGGTATAATATTCTTAGAAAGCTAAATCTGAGGAATGCAGCTGAACTTGTGAATTTTATGAATTATCATTTTGCAGCCTGATAAAGTACCAATTGGTGTAAAGTACTTCAAGAGACTCAGCTTTTTCATTCTCTATCGCCTAACTCATCTATCCTTTTCAGTATCTGTTATTTCTTCTTCTAGAAATTATCAGTAAATAGATAAAGGATCTCCATTTTTTGTTTTGAAATAGATTATGGGTTATTCATGCTATGATGGTGTCATAATATGTATGATTACCTGTTGTATAAATTAAACTATTGTTGGTTTACTATCCGGACACGCTGTTGCATGTGCCTACGATATTTCTGGCTCTTCTTTAAACGTGCAGTTGCATGTAATCACAACATTCTTCAAACTGTATGGGCTTCAGGTGAACAGACTTCAATTAATGAAAATCATTGAATTATTATAAATCTAACTCCAATGGATCTAAAGTTATTTGTTTCTGGGCGGAATGGGTTTTGCTGCTGAATTAGTTGCCTTTTTTTTAATTCTTACTTTTTAAATAACATCTAAGTGTATTTATTAGTTTCTCTTATAGGTTTATCCTTCAACTTCTAATTTATTGTATCTATTGAGGTTATATGTCCGCGGTAAATCTTACAATTGCTTATCCAATTTCCTGTTCAAAAAATCCACTGTGTTGAATGAGATTCGTTGCCCAAATATCTTTCCCCCTATTTAAACTATGCCTCCTGGCATCCCTGTTTTTCATTACTGGAAATAGCGAATTATGTGCGCAAAATGTTGACTTCTCCAAGGTAGTTAGCAATATCAGTACAGGTGCAGATGGCGCAACGGCATCTCAAAACCAGGTATTGGAATATGCAATTACAGCAAAGAACCTGATGCCTGGTAATATTACTAGCTCAAGGTTGTATGACTATATTCCGGCCGGAACTGCTTATGTAACAGGATCAACTACGCTTAATGGCACTGCGGTTGCAGATGTTGCGGGGAAAATGCCTTTTTCCGGAAATGGGGCACCTGTTAATTCTCCTAATTATATGGCTGGTGTTTTAACTCCAAATGCCACGGCAACGGTTAGATTCCGGGTAATGGTTACAGCTAACGGAGGCACCATAACCAATCTTGCCACTTTGGAAGGAAATTATGGATCATCGGGTATCAGCCAGAATACAAATTCCGTTTTTACCAATATTTTTCCTGATGCCACCTGCTCTGTAATTTACCAGTCAGTAGCAAACAAAGACGATGGCTTGAGTTCCTTCAGGTATATCCGCACCATAAATACTGCTGATGGAACCGGAGGTCCAATTTTGTATAATGGGGCCAATGGTCCCTGCTTCAACGCAATTACCGGAGCTGCACTTTCTTCGGGCAGTATACTCAGCAATACAGCTGCAATTGCTTATGATAAAAATTCAAACCGCATTTATTTTGTAAATAATAATTCCTCCTCGCCTGAGGACTTATGTTACGTAGACTTAAATACCAGTCCTGTATCTGCCAAACGATTCACGGGTTATCCTCTTGAAACTACAACAGGCGCAGGATGGAATGTGAACCGTATGACCTTTGGATCTGATGGATATGGATATGCCATTACTTCAAATGCTTTGGATATTATCCGGTTTTCAATTAGTGCAGGAACAGGTCTGCCAGTAATTTCACGGCTAGGAGCCCTGATCAATGATGATGTAAATGGAGCTAACGATATCCTATCAGAAGGAGGGGGTGATATTTTCAGCGACGGTTCTGGCAGGCTTTACCTGGTTGCCAATTCCAGTAAGCTTTATAAAATTGATCCCACAACACGTAGAGCAACTTTCCTGGGTTCTGTAAATCCATTTCCCGGCACTTCAAATTCAATGGCCATCGATGCATCAGGAACTGTTTATATCGGTGGTTCCTACCAGGATGTGTTTACCGTTAACCTGGCAAACATGGCAGCCAGTTCCATCACAGGAGGATCGGAAAACGGAGTGTATACAAATGGTGATTATACAAGTTGCGCATTGCCTGTTTTGGCTCCTGCATTAACGGCCGGCAAATCTTTTAGAAACATCAATGGACAGCCCTTTGTTGTAACAGGTGATACAGTTGAGTATATAATAACTGTAACAAATACAGGTAATATCAATGCAGCCGGAGTTAAACTTTATGATTCCATTCCTGGTTCTATGGCCTACATAGCCGGGTCTACCACTTTGAATGGTATATCTGTTGCTGATGAAGGAGGAGCTATGCCTTTTTCTCTTCCCGGCGGGCGGCTGGTTCATTCACCGGGCGAACAGGATGGAATTCTCAGGCCGGGCATAGCCAATAAGGCTAGGGTAACTTTCAGAGCCATAACTACTGCACTAACCAGGGTATGCAACCAGTCAAGGGTTACCCTTATGGATGCAAATGGCAATAGCATATTTATCAATTCGGATGATACCACTCAAAACGGAAGCCAGAACTCAACATGTTTTTTATCCGATGGTCCATTACCTATTAATGATCTGATCTTTAAAGGGCATGTTATAAATGGCCGCTATCAGTTGCAATGGTCAATGACAGATGAAGCTTATGTTGAGTATTACGAGATCCAGTATTCAAAAAATGGTGACCAGTTCATATCACTTGGAGTAAAACTGGCCAGGAAGAATGCCGGATCCGGAAATCGTTATGGGTTCATAGATGACCTGAATAATTTGCCTGATGCAAGGTATTACCGTTTAAAGGTTTCAAGCGCAAGCGGAAACTTTTTTTATTCAGGCATCATCCGCCTTAGTAAGGAATCAGATAAATTAAGCGTGCAGCCAAACCCTTTCTCAACATCACTAAACATTCAATTCTCCATACATAAAAACGAATCTGTTCAAATTCGACTAAGGAATATCAATGGAATTGTTATTACCGCAGTGAACAAATCTTTCCCCGCAGGTAGGCATTCTTTCATTCTTGAAACACCTGCAAGCCTTGCTTCTGGTTTGTATTTCCTTGAATTAGTTACTGATGGAATGGTCATTTACCGGGAAAAACTGGTGAAGTAATAAATGGATGGCATGATGTAATAAAATAATAAAGACAGGTTTGAGTTAAATCATAGGGTATTGTATCAGATAATCACATTATTTATTATCGAATTGAGTTCTGTACATAGCCCAAGGTTTCAACCGTGGGTATATGGTTTATTGAATTCCGGAACACAATGGTTTTAACCATTTCCAAGGAACAATATTGATCAAAAACCTTTTTCATTTTCTAATCGTCAAAATGTTTTTTTCACTTTGATTACAGAAACTGTATTTGATGCACTTGGTCAATACAATTCCATGGGTTCTGGCAGATTTATAATTTTAATTAAGTTCTTCCTGTACCTCTTTTACTTACTCCTCTGTTTCATCGAGTATTTTTTATTAGCCATAAATGATTATCCCTTTGTAATCTTTTTCGCTGTTTAAATGATTGAATATAAT
>CAMPIQ010000216.1 GCA_946886475.1 uncultured Chitinophagales bacterium
TTTAACCTCTTAGCTTAACCATCGTCAAAATCGTTGCAATTCCAACATGCTCTCCTGTTTCATCAATCATTTCCACCAGCCACTTCACAATTCCTTTTGGTATATCATTTTCATCTTTTAGGTCCTGCGGGAGTTTTTCCTTACAGGTGAATTTAATATGGATCTCCGCGCCCGGATATACAGGTTTGGTAAATCTTAATTCATCAATACCATAGTTCAATAACACAGGGCCCAATTCACTTCCATCTACAAACAATCCTGCAGAAAGACTCATAATAAAATATCCATGGGCTACCTGTCTTTCAAACATGGTCCCTGAAAAATCGGTGCTGGTTTTGTGCGCATAAAAATGGTCGCCGCTTAACCGGGCAAAAGCATCTATGTCTTCACTGGTGATCTTCCTGCTTTTGGTGATGATCTGGTCACCTGTATTTAATTCTTCAAAATATTTTCTGAAAGGATGCACATCAGTTGCAAGGCCTTTTGCGTTGGGCTGGTATTGTTGGGTAATGGCTGTAATGGTTGTTGGAGATCCCTGCACAGCCACTCTTTGCATATAATGTTTTACACCTCTTACTCCACCCATTTCTTCTCCACCTCCTGCTCTTCCCGGTCCGCCGTGAACGAGCATAGGTAAGGGAGAACCATGGCCGGTACTTTCCTTAGCACAATCACGGTTCAATACAAGAATTCTCCCATGATGTGTTGCTGCGCCAATCACAAACTCTGTTGCTATCCTGTCATCTGCCGTAACAATTGAACAACATAATGACCCCTTTCCTTTTTTGGAAAGCACGATCGCTTCTTCCATATCCCTGTAAGGCATCAGGGTGCTGACCGGACCAAAGCATTCAATATCATGAACGGTTTCCGATTTGAAAGGATCTTCATTTAACAATAAAACAGGTGAAAGGAATGCTCCTTTTACAGCATCGGCATCAATCAATTCAATGCTATCAAGCGACCCGTAAATGATTTGTGAGGAAGCAAGTAGTTTCCCGATGTTTTGTTTTACCTCTTCTCTTTGATCCTTGCCGGCCAGGGCACCCATGCGCACCTTTTCATTCAATGGGTTTCCAACAGTGGTTTGCGACAGCGCCTTTCCCAAAGCAGCCGAAACATCTTCAATCAGGTTTTCAGGAACAAAGATCCTTCTGACAGCAGTGCATTTTTGTCCGGCCTTAACCGTTATCTCTTTTCTAACTTCTTTGATGAATATATCCCACTCCGGTGAACCCGGATGAACATCTTTGCCAAGCACCATGCAATTCAGCGAATCAGCTTCCATATTGAAAGGAACGGCTTCTTCAAGTATCCTTTTATGTGATTTCAGCATCAGCCCTGTGGTTTTTGAACCCGTGAAGGTGATCACATCCTGCGATGTTACGTGATCCAGCAGATCGCCTGCGCTGCCACATAAAAGCTGAAGGGCGCCTTCGGGTAAAATTCCGGAAGCAATGATCTCTTTTACCACCGCCTGGGTGAGATAAGAAGTGATGCTTGCAGGTTTTACCACCGCGGGAACGCCGGCAAGCCAGTTCACCGCACATTTTTCAAGCATACCCCATATGGGAAAATTATAAGCATTGATATGGATTGCCACGCCTTCCTTTGGAACCAGTAAATGATGCGCCATGAAATTTCCAGCCTTGCTCAGGCCAACCGGATCACCATCTGTACAATAAGGCAGGTCGGGAAATTTTCTTCTCAGCGAGGCATTGGCAAACAGATTTCCAAAACCACCTTCAATATCTATCCAGCTATCTGCCCTGGTGGCACCGGTATGATAACTTACCTGGTAAAATTTTTCTTTCCTTTCCATCAGGTACAGAGCCAGCGCTTTGAGCATTCTGCCTCTTTCATGAAAACTCATTTTTCTCAAACCAGGATTTCCAACTTCACGGCCATATTGAAGAATAGCGGCAAAGTCCAATCCTTTTGTAGAAGCATAGGCAATGGTATTACCCGTTACGGCATCATTTAGCGCCTGGCCTTCACCATCACCGGTAACCCAGCGGCCTGAAATATAATTTTCAAGTTTAATAGCCTGGCCGTTGGAAGCAACGCCCGGGGTTGATATATTTTTATTTTGTTGAGCCATATTAATTCTGTCTTCAAAAATTTTGTGAATAAAGAATCACCCATTTCTTCAGGGTTTCCCTTCAGAAAAACATGCCGTGATTAAAGTGTAACACCAAATTGTTTCAGATGGTGCAACGCATGTTTATGAAGCAAATGAATATTTTCTTCATAATTAAGATCACCAAAAAAAGGATTCCGTGTAACCTGCAGGTTGTTTTTTTCGAAAACAGAAAAAAAATACCTGATCTCCTCCTGTAATTCCTTAATGGCTTCATCAACCGATGGATTTTTTACAGGGGCGGGTACTTCAGACAAAAGTGGATTCCTGGTATTTTCCCTGAATGGTTTTTCACTCATTATAAAATCCCTCATTTTATCCAATTGTTCCGGCGGGGTTATGATATCTGTAAACACTGTTTTTCCTGATGCAATTCGCATGGTATCAGAAAAATGTTCTATCATTTGCTGTAAGGTCATCTTACCCCATACAGGTGGCAGATCAGAAGGGATTTGTAATAATAAGGGGATGAACTGATTCCTAAGAAAATCTGCTTTTTCTGCATTCATGGTCCAGGGTTAAGAATGCAAGATTAATAACTATTGGGCAGATAAAGTTTGCTCTCCGCTTAATTCTGATTCAATGGCAGTGGTCACTTTTGTGAATATGTCGTCAATGGTGCCAACACCATGAATGACGACCAGTTTATCCTGCATTTGATAATAATCGGCGCAGGGAGCAGTTTCGGAATGATAAACCTCAAGCCTTTTCCTGTTTACCTCTTCACTTGCGTCATCAGATCTTCCGGAGGTCTCACCTCTTTTCATTAATCTTTTAAGGCATTCCTGGTCGGGAACATCAAGCTTTATTACTTTGTTGATCCTGTTTTTACGAAGATCCAGTAATTTATCCAGGGCTTCTACCTGGGCAAGGTTGCGTGGAAAGCCGTCAAAAAGAAAACCTTTGGCGTCCGCATTTTTTTCAAGGCACGAATCTATCATGCCGATCACCACTTCGTCGGGCACAAGCTGACCTTTATCAATAAAATTTTTGGCTTCAAGCCCCAGAGGAGTTTTTTCAGAAATTTCCTGGCGAAGCAGATTGCCTGTTGATAAATGGATCAGACCAAATTTCTCTACTATTTTTTCAGCTTGGGTGCCCTTACCACCACCGGGAGGGCCAAACAAAATCAAATTGAACATTAATTCCTAACCTTAAGTGACAAATATAGGGTAAAATGAGTGAAGGGATGGCAGGCCGTAGCCCATAGCTATTGCCGGCAGGCTCTCTACAGCTTAACATATCCTTGAATCCAAACCCTTTCTCTCTTCGTACCTTTAGTATGATGAAACAAATATTGTTTTTACTGCCTTTGGCCCTTAGCCTGCAATTTTGTACTTATTCACAAAACCATAAATCAATGGATACCTCAAATAAGAATAATCCTGTGTATTCAAATGATGATACTTCTAAAGTGAACCTTAGTGAAGAAGAATGGAAAAAGATCCTTCCTGAGGACGTTTATTACATTGCCAGAAAAAAAGGAACTGAACGGGCATGGAGCAGTCCTTTCGAAACTTTAAAAGATAAAGGCACCTATTATTGCGCCGCCTGCGGGAATGCGCTTTTTGTAAGCGATACCAAATTTGAAAGTGGCTGCGGCTGGCCAAGCTTTTACCAGCCAATTAGCAAGGGAAGAATTATTTATGCGCCGGACAATACGCATGGAATGAAAAGAACGGAAGTAATGTGCGGCCGTTGTAAAGCTCATCTGGGTCATGTTTTTGATGATGGTCCGCCTCCAACTGGATTGAGGTACTGTATAAACGGGGTGATACTCGACTTCAAAAAAGCAAAGGATGCAGAACAGGAATTCAATAAGAAAAGCAACCAGTAAGCTTATCTTACCATCTGAATAAAAACTCCCGCTCGACGGGAGTTTTGCATTATTT
>CAMPIQ010000217.1 GCA_946886475.1 uncultured Chitinophagales bacterium
ATCAAAAAAATTAAGATGGCAGAGATTCTGGTAAAGGTTGAATGCATATTTCTGTATTTAAGATCAGAGATTTGATGCGAGGATGCGGATGGCAGGTTTTACAGAAGATGGATCCAGTCCATGAAGTGGAAGTTGTAAATATATTGGGATCAGGGATGCAGGGAAATGACTAAATCTAGTGAGTGTTTACACGATCCTGTTTTTAAGCGCCAGGGAAACCGCTTCGCCGAGTGAATGAACATGAAGCTTTTCATAGATCTTTTTAATATGGGTATTCACGGTAAAATAACTGATGCCCATTTTATCGGCCACCATTTTATAGCTAAGTCCTTCCGACAAGAACTTCAGCACTTCAGTTTCTTTTTGGGTGAGTTGAAAAAAATCCTGTTGCTGCGCGGGCTTATTGAAGTACTGCATCACCCTTAAAGCCACTGATGGCGTCATGTAAGCGCCACCCTGGTGCACCTCCTCTATACATTGTGTGATCTTTTCCGCGGAAGCATTTTTCAGGATATATCCTTCGGCACCTGCCTTCAGGGAAGCAAAGATCTTTTCTTCGTCTTCAAAAACCGTTTGCATGATAATGCGCACACCCGGAAAGTTTTTCTTAATTGTACTTACACCGCTGATGCCATCAACATTGGGCATCTCAATATCCATCAATACAATGTCCGGCTGATATTTCCGCATGTCATCCGCCACATGGCTGCAATCAGGAAAATCGGCTACATACTGCATTTCATCAGTTAAGGAAAGAAGCGCTTTCAAACTTTCACATCTCTGATGGCTGTCATCGTATATTACAATCCTTATCAATTTTCCGAATATAATCTTAATACAGTGGAATCTTAATCCCGAATATTAGCGAGGGGAATGATACAGCGTATTTGAGTTCCCGTACCGGGCCGGCTTTCAAAATGGAATTTTCCTCCTAATGCATTGATACGGCTTTTCATATTCCTCAACCCATTTCCATTTTTTCCATTGTCAGCATCCCGTCCTTTTCCATTATCACTAACCTCAAGAACCAGATTTTTTCCAACTACCTCCAGCCGCACGGCGGCCTTGGTGGCATCACTATGCCTGGCTATGTTATTGATGGCTTCCTTGGCTACCAGCAGGATATTTTTCCTGGCACCGATATGATTCAGATTTCTTTCGGCTTCTTTATCCACATGATAACTGCAAATGATATTCATGGGCGCCAGTAATTCATAGCTGTAATTTTTAAGCTTGGTTTCCAGGGTGGTCTCACCCGGACTCCGGGTGTTGAGTGCCCATACAATATCATTCATATTCTCCATCACCTGGCGGGTATTGAGGTTGATCTGTTTCAATGCATCCTCTGCCTTCACCGCATCTTTAGTGAGGGTTCTGGAAGCAACAGAAGAATAAACATGAATGCTGCTGAGTGTAGCGCCTACTTCATCATGGAGATCCTGCGATATCCTGGTGCGCATCAGTTGTATTTTTTTATACTGGTTGATGCGGTACCTGTAGATCAGCCAGATGGCGATAATGGTGGCGGTGGCACAGGCCAGGTAAAACCAGAAGCTTTTCCACCAGGGCGTGGCTATGGTAAATTGATACAGGGCGGGCGCACTCCAGTTGAAGTTATCATAACTCGACGCTACTTTAAAAGTATAGTTGCCGTGAGACAAACCATGATAGCTAACGGAGTTGGTGCCCTGCACCCTTGTCCATTCATCACCATTCAGGCTATAGCGGTAATACACCAGGTCCGGTCTTGAAAAATCGTTAGCGGTAAAAGATATCGTGATATTATTTTGCGAATGACCCAATACAGGATCATGGGCGGCGCGTTCCTTTCCGTTCACCCTGATCTCTGAAATAAAACTGGCCACTTCGTTTTTGATCCCCACTACTTCCGAAGGCCTGAAATAATCTATACCGTTGGTGCCGGAGAAATACATATAACCATCACTGGACAACAGTCCGCCATTCCTGTTGAATTCCGAATTCAGCAGTCCGTCGCGTTTGGAGAAATTTTGAAATGATCTGCTTTTTACATTGAACCGGCTCAGGCCATTGTTGGTACTCAGCCAAAGGTTGCCCTGGTGATAGGGAACAATAAAATAGACCACATTATCAGGAAGCCCGTTTTCCATGGTATAATGAAAAAACTTTTCCTGTTTGCTGTCAAAGAAATTGAGTCCCCCACCCTTGGTACCGATCCATAGGTTTCCATTACCATCACCTGTAACAGCATACAGGGAATTTTCATTGAGCGAATACGGATCAGATGGATCATTGAGATAAGTGGTATCCGTAAAATTTTTTTTATTGACGCGGAGCAGTCCTTTCAATGTAGCCACCCAGTAATACCCTCCTTCATCACATAACTGTGTAGCGTAGTCGCCGATGGCTTTTGAAACCGTTTCCGTATGTATGGAGAACCTGCCTACGGTACATACGACGCTTGTTGAGTCATGCAAAAAAAATTGTTTGGGATAAAGCAGATTTTCCTGGAATAACCGGTTTAGTATTTTTAGTTGTATGGGAGGAATGTCTTCCTTTCTTTTTCCAAGGGTATGAAAAATAATTTTTTCCAGTCCGAGTTCTTTGGAATTGGTAAAGTGCATTTTTTCATTTTTCCTGATCACAGAGAAATTGGAATAACCGGTTTCCGCCACAATTTCTCCGCCGGTCCATTCATAGAGTCCGAAGATCATGCGTCCAACGCTTTTTTCGGTGATCTCTTCAAGCCCGATGGAAAAGAAAGGCGACCTGCCGATGCGGCATTTTAAGATCCCTTCCCCGAATCCACCCAGCCAGAGATCCTGGTCTTTGTCGAGAAGGAGGCTTCGCAATTCCTTATTGCCTTTCACCGAAGGTTTATTACCCGTCATTTCCACCTGTGAAAGTTTTTCTGTTGCAAGGTCAAATTGCAGAAGACCTTTATTGGTAGCCAGCCAGGTGATGCCATCGCTTTCCGTATACTTAATGGAGAATGGGGCGAAATCATCTTTTAGGAAATCACTGTCATATCCCGCTATTCTTTTGCCTTTAGCGTTGAAGATATCGAAGGAATGACCGATTGAATACAGGTAGTGGTTTCCTTTGGAGTCACTGAAATAGTTGGACACGATGGTACGAGCATTCACGGGATATCCCTTTAAAGTTCCGTGATGATACCAGGCCTGATCTTCTTTATCATACAAAAGAAAGCCACCTTCAGTAACGCTGCCGGTTCCGATACGGCCATCGGGAAGCGTATAAAAATTTGACATAAGTCCGGCCGGTGTTTTTGTTTTGATCCATTGATTTGTTTTTATCCGGAACAGGCAGATCTCATTTCCCAAATGGAGTAAGAGTTCATTCTGGTTAAGAGGATAGATGTTCATGACCTCGTAATTCAATCCGGCCCCCGGCCTTTGTATTCTCCGGTTCTTTCCCGTTACCGGATCAAAATGGTTCAGTCCCTGCCGGGTGCCGATCCATAATTTTCCAGAGCCGTCGTTAACCATGCAGTTAATGGTATTATCGGACAGGGAGGAAGTGTCGTTGTTGGCTGCATAATATTTTTTAAAGTTGTAACCGTCGTAGCGGTTAAGGCCATGGTGGGTACCGGCCCATATGAATCCCCTCTGATCCTGCAAAAGGCAATAGACCACATTTTCAGACAGCCGCTGATCTGTGGTAAATTGCTGGAACCGGATCCGTGTTTGGGAAAAAGAGGTATTGTATATAAACAGGAAAGCCACAAAAAATAGAAAGCTGGGGAAATGATGATAAGGCTTCACCTTCATTACTTTTGATTCTTATAAGAAAAATGGTTTGGTCACTACAATATAATTTATTTTGGGAAGCGACGGATATCGAAACGGCTAATGAGGTTGTTCGTATTTCTTATAACCGGATTCCTTCGCTTCGCTCTGAATCTACATATCAAAAGTTCAACGTGCCCGGAAGTTCCCTCGGCTTCGCCTCGGAATGACAAATCGTTCGATAGTATGTGTAGGTACCTAACCCACCAGCTTTGTTTTCAGGTGAACCTG
>CAMPIQ010000218.1 GCA_946886475.1 uncultured Chitinophagales bacterium
GCACTTTATTTTATCAGTTGCTGAAAAAGGCAATTAAGCCTGATGGAATCGCTTCTGTTCAAAGCACATCTCCTTATGTAGCGCCCAAGAGTTTCTGGTGTATTGATACAACTATAAAAACTTCAGGCCTGCAAACCTCAGCCTATCATAATTATGTGCCATCGTTTGGTGAATGGGGATTCATCATGGCTGCGCATACTATGGAAAGGAACTGGTTCCGGTATATGCCTGATGATCTAAGATATCTCAATGAAAGCATTCTTCACCAGATGCTGGTATTTCCCGAGGATATGAAAGCCCATCAAAAATTATTGCCCAATAAACTAAACAATCAGACACTGGTGAATTATTTTGAAGATGAGTGGGCCAAATATTTAGAATAAATGATAAACCGGAGAAAATTTTTACAGATCTCACTGGGAGCCGCTGTAGTATCTACAATACCATTCTCGTGTAAATCCGGCGCAAAGGTTAAAGGACGCATTGTTGGTTCTTCAGACCATGTAGGCCATATGTTAAGAGATGGAAAATTCGGAACACCTGGAATCATTACCCGCAAAAAGATCGTGATCGTAGGCGCCGGTATCAGTGGTTTAACAGCAGGATATTTTTTGCAAAAGAACAATGAACAGGATTTTATAATTCTGGATCTTGAAAAGGAAGCAGGGGGAAATTCAAGATGGGATGCCAACGGGATATCGGCATTTCCCTGGGGGGCACATTATATTCCAACACCAAATAACGACCTGACCGAATACCTTGATTTTTTAAAAGATGCAAATGTTATTACTGGTAACGATAGTGCTGGGTTGCCTGTATACAATGAATATTATTTGTGTTTTGATCCACAGGAGCGCCTGTATATCAATGGCAGGTGGCAAAACGGGATCGTTCCAAATTATGGATTACCTGAGACTGAACTTCACCAGATCGAAAGATTTCTTGAAAAAATGGAAACGTTCAGGAATAAAAAGGGCAGGGACAACAAATACGCTTTTTCCATCCCCATTGACCGGTCCAGTACAGATGAGGAATTTATAAAGTTGGATGGTATTACAATGAAGGACTGGCTGAACCAAAGCGGATTTTCCAGTCCTGCTCTGCATTGGTATGTCAACTATTGTACAAGAGATGATTTTGGTACCAGCTATGATGAGGCAAGTGCCTGGATAGGCATTCACTATTTTGCATCAAGGAAAGGCAGAGGCGCTAATGCCGGTCACAATGATGTGCTGACCTGGCCAGAAGGCAATGGCTTTTTAGTTAAAGAGCTTTCAAAAAACATAGGGTCACATATCAAAACCGGATGCCTTGCAGTTGAAATAAAAAAGACAGGGAATAAGGTCCTGATCAATTATTTTGATACAGGTGAAAATAAGCTGAAAGCTCTGGAAGCGGATCATTGCATTGTAGCGGTACCCCAGTTTGTTGCGGCAAGGTTATTAAAGGACGAGAGACGAAAAAACATGGTCAGTCAGTATTTTCAGTATACGCCATGGATGGTCGCTAATTTAACTGTTGATGAATTAAAAGAAAGGTCGGGTGCTCCGCTGAGTTGGGACAATGTAATTTATAATAGCGATTCACTTGGATATGTAGTTGCCACTCACGAATTGCTTCAGCAGAAAACTCCAAAAAAGAATTTTACTTATTATCTCCCGCTTACTCATTTGCCACCAAAGCAGGCCAGGGAGCAGGCACAGGAAAGAACCTATTCCGAATGGTTTTCAATGGTTGTGAAAGATTTGAAAAAGATCCACCCGGATATTGAAAATCACACATCGGAATTTAATGTTTTATTATGGGGACATGCCATGGTAAAGCCGGTACCTGGTATTATACATTCATCAATAAGAAAAGAGTTAGCTGATCCGGAAGGTAATATTCATTTTGCCCATACTGACCTGGCAGGAGCCAGCATTTTTGAAGAAGCATTTTACCAGGGATTTAATGCTTTTAAGAAAATTTCTAAAAAATAACTGCTTATGAATAAACAACCATGGATAGGTCGTCCTGTTGTTGACACAGTTTTTATTTTGCTGCCGCCATTTTTAAGTTTACTGGTTATCATACTGTTCCCGCAATTATTTGATAACAATAAGGATATGCCGGATGCAGGATGGATCGTATTGATATTATTGATTGATGTGGCTCATGTTTACAGCACCCTCTACCGCACTTATTTCGACAGAAATGCGATGCCTGCTAAAAAAAGTCTGTTATGGACCATACCATTTTTTGGTTTTGTTACCGGTGTATTGATATACAGCATCAGCGATATGTTGTTCTGGCGATTACTGGCCTATGTGGCCGTATTTCATTTCGTGAGACAGCAATATGGCTTCATGAGAGTGTACAGCCGTAAAGAGGCTGGAAATGGCATTGCTTCCAGGATTGATACCATAATTATTTATGTAGCTACTTTGTATCCTGTATTGTATTGGCATCTCGAAGGTCCCCGAAATTTCAACTGGTTTTTAGAAGGAGATTTTGTCTTTATTAATGCAGGGTGGCTGCTTCCCATATGCACGGTATTGTATTTTGTTATGGTATTGTGCTATCTGGTAAAGGAGATTTATTACTGGTGGAGGTACAACTACCTGAATCTGCCAAAGCTGGGTATCATTGCAGGAACGCTTTTGTCATGGTATTTTGGTATTGTTTATTTTAATGGTGATATGGCCTTCACATTATTAAACGTGGTAAGCCATGGCATTCCCTACATGGCCCTGATATGGATCTTTGGCGAAAAGAATTATAATAAAAAGGAAAAAAACAACAGATTCCTGAATCTGGTTTTCGGGCGGTTCGGCATTATGATCTTTCTCGGACTTATTTTTTTATTTGCATTTATTGAAGAAGGACTCTGGGACATTACTGTATGGAAGGAACACAGGAATATTTTTGGCGACCACCAGATAATTGAAATAGAATGGAGCCGTCAGGTGTTAAGTTTTATAGTTCCGCTGCTGGCTTTGCCTCAGATCACCCATTATATACTGGATGGATTTATCTGGAAGGTGAAGAAGAATGAAATCAAATAGCAGAGCGGGAGTGAGAGCGGGAGCGGGGCACCCTCGCTCTCACTCCCGCTCCCGCTCTGTATTTATCATAGCCGCTTTATAAAGCGGCAGGTACCTTGAAATGGGTTTGCCTTTTTTATCCCTGGCTTTTTTATAGGTATTAAAAGGATGTTCCTGGTTTATATAAATTAAGTGATGAACCGAATCAGCCAGGCTCAGGGCTGAAATTCGGATTGCAGTTATTAAATGCATTTGATGGTTGAACCGGTAAAGAACATTCATGTCATATTTTGATGTGTCATCAAAACCATGATTTCCTGTTACATGAATGGAGGGCAGTATTATGGAATCGAGGTGAAGGTCTGAAAAGAAAAAGATCCTGGGTTTTCTTGGAAATCTTTTGGAAGAAAATGCCGCTCCTGTCCATTTGTTGAATGCATAAAAACTGATCCTGTTTGAATCAGTGTAGTGAAAAACACGTGACCCAAGTTCTGTTCCGGACCAGGTGATATTTTTTTCCTGGAATATATTGTTCAGCCAGAATAAGGAGGGCAGATCCAGCTTAAAACCGGACATCTCAACTCTCAGCTTGCCCTGAGGCCCTGATATTTCATGAAAGGAAAACGAATTCAGATCATATCCGGTTAATTTCTGGTCAACGGAAAATTTTCCGGCAATGCTGTCTCGCTGATTTGTTCTTAAATGTTGAGCCGTATACCTGAACGAATAACAAATTGAGGAATCGGTAGAAGAAAAAGGCGGGTCATATAACAGCCTTCTTAATAATTCAAGAGAAGGGATACCAGGGGTTTTCACAAGTACCGTATCCATAGGCTTGTAAAGGCCGGAGTCAGCGTGTTGGGCGATACACAATACAGGAAGGAAGGAGATCAAAAGTATTCCGGCGAACCCCCTGACAGTTATTAACCAGCTAATTGATGACAGCACAAAATAATATACGAACA
>CAMPIQ010000219.1 GCA_946886475.1 uncultured Chitinophagales bacterium
CAGCTATTGTGACCATTTCATTTGGCGGCTGCAAAAAATTCCTGGATATAAAAACGGAACAGCAGCTCGTGATTATCTCAAACCTGCAGGATCTCCAGGCTTTGATGGATAATTATGGAACAATCAATTATTCAGGTTCAGCAGCAAGTGAATTCAGCAGTGATAATTATTATATAACTTATAATGACTGGCTGGGAATATCAGAAAATTCCCGGCGCATGTACATATGGGAAAAAGATGATCTTTTTGATCGCTTACCTCATGACTGGTCTAAACCTTACCAGATAATATATATATCCAATACAGTTCTGGAAGGATTATCTAAAATAGAAAAGACTGCTGCCAACCAGCAAACATGGGATCATGTTAAAGGTCAAGCCTTATTTCTTAGAAGCAATGCCTACCTGCAGGTATTGTCTATCTGGGGCCTGGCCTATGATGCTTCAACAGCTTCATCACAACTGGGAATCCCTCTAAGAAAAACAACAGATTTCAACCAGGTCTCCACAAGGTCAACGCTTGAAGAAAGCTATCAACAGGTGCTGAATGACCTTAAGGAATCCATCCCACTTTTACCGGAATTACCTGTTCATCCATTCCGGGCATCAAGGGCTGCAACCTATGGATTATTAGCGAGAACTTATTTATGGATGAGAGATTATCCAAAAGCCGGAAAATTTGCCGACTCAAGTCTTGCCATAAAAAGCGACCTGCTTGACTATAATGGTTTGAATCCGGCAGCAAGCCTGCCTGTACCATTTATGAACAAAGAAGTCATTTTCATGAATAATGCCGGAACAGGCCCGCTTCTGGTGGATCCAAAAGGCAAAATAGATTCAGTTTTATATTCATCCTATTCTACAAATGATCTGAGGAAAACCATTTTTTTCAAGAGCAATAATGATGGCAGCTATGTTTTTAAAGGAACATATACGGGTGATTTCACCCAATTTGCAGGTATTGCAGTAGATGAAGTTTATTTAATGAGTGCTGAAGCACAGGCAAGGGCTGGTAACATTCCGAAAGCAATGACTTTATTAAATTCACTGCTTGAAAAAAGATGGAAGGCAGGAAGTTTTATTCCTTACACGGCTTCAACTACCCAGGAAGCTGTCAACATCATTCTTGTGGAAAGGCGTAAAGAATTATTGATGCGATGCCTTCGGTGGATGGATCTAAAACGACTGAACATGGAAGGTGCTAATATTGAATTGAAAAGAATATTGAATAACCAGGTCTTTATCCTGCCTCCCAATGACCTTAGATATGCTTTACCAATTCCCAGGGAAGTCATTGAACTATCAGGAATGCAACAGAATCCACGATAAAAGTTCTAAAGCCAAATGGATTTATTAATTAAAAAGCCAGCCTGCTAAAGGCTGGCCTTTTCAGATTATATTATGGTCTTACTTTCCACGCAACAGTGGCAGCTTCAACATCTTCTTCATCAGAAATTCCGCTAGCCGTAAAGTCCGGTTCATTCTCATCTCCTTCCGCCTGGATAATACAGGAAAGCTGACCATCAGGACAACCTAGTGGTGTTGGTAATTCGTCACCAATAAATTCATATTCGCTTTCGTTCAACAGGTCGTTAGGATCATTTGACATAAACCTGTAGTAATGCTGATCGAGGTTTGTTTTTTTTACTTCTGCTTGCGGCCTGAATGCACTGAATGTAATAGCAGCAATCAATGCCACTATTGGTAAAATCTTTGTTGTTCTCATAAAAAATATTTATGAATAATAATTACGCCTACTCTATTCTACAGGTTTTCAGCTTCCCCTGTTCGTTAGACGGGCCCGGCCTAACAATATTTTGATATACAAGTACGAGGTATGCTCACAAATCTTCAAAACATGTTCTCAAATCTTAAACCTTAAACTTTAAAGCTCCAACCGCCGCAGACCACACAATCATAGCCATAACCACCACATTAAACGCTATATGCATTCCCCATCCCATAGAGCCAATCACTCCACCGCAACTGCAAGGCAAATGAGGTCTGAACAATACCATGTAACCGAGATAAGAGGTAAATACAACCATAAGGGAAAGGGATGCAAACAACCCATAAATCCTGGAGCGTTGAAAAAACAGGAGCAGGACAATGAAGAGCTCTGACAGCGGCACTGACCAGGCTATCAAGTCCGCTCCCGTAAAACTTCCATGCATTAAATCTCTTATCGGTATATCCATCATCTGCGCGATGACCATGCGAAAACTGTTATGCTCTATCAATTTGGCGATAGCAGTGTAAGCAAAAAGAAGAATAAGAAAAGAAGGGATGATATCAACAGCTATAACCCGTTTCATTGTTCATGATTTCGAGCACCAGCCGCTGATTGATGCAAATGATAGATAAAGATTGTACTTCTCTATTGTATAAAAAAATGAAAATGGTATGATACCTTACTAAATATTAATTTACTTTCTCACTGTCATGGCTGTGATACCAAAATACTTTTTAAAAGCATTCATGAAATTTTTACTTTGCCTGTATCCTGCAAGCCAGGCAATTTCTTTGATAGCCTTATTTGTATGTTTTAATAAAAAAAAGCCCAGCTGCATCCGGGCTTCAATAATATAATCCTGCACCACATAGCTAAAAACCATGTAAAACGCTTCCCTGAATTTAGATTCATTCATAGCTGCACGACGTGCAAGTTGCTTTACAGTATGCCTCTGGTGTAAATGATTCAGCAAATAAGTTTTGACCTGGTAGAGGCGTTGAATTTCTTCATTGGTGATCTCGTGGGGACTCATATGCATTAAAATATTTAATGCATATAAACTACGATCTGCCATGGGCACATGTCAATAGTATTTCCTTTGTTTATTAATAGGTTTACCCTCATTAATATCGTAAAAGCCATTACGAATGGCGTATATCACCACGCCTGCCATATTCTTAACTCCTATTTTATCAAATATCCTGTTACGGTAATTTTCAACGGTTTTTATCCCAATATTCAGCCTTTCCGCTATCTCCTTGCTTGAATACTGCTGGCATATATCCTGTATGATCCTTACTTCAAGCTCTGTAAATTTTTCCCTGTCCGCATGCATCGGAAGATCCACCTTGCTTTTCAATATATTTTTCATCAGCTTCAACGAAGAAGTATCACAGAAATACATAGCGCCTTTATGCACTGAGTATATGGCATCCACCAGTTTTTGTTTATTGGATGTTTTAACCAGGTATCCCTTAGCTCCGGCTTCAAGCATGTCAATAATAAGATGACTGTCCTCGAACATAGTAAGTCCTATTACGGCAACCTCAGGATAACTCAGCCTGATCTCCTTTGTAAGTTCAATGCCATCCATTTCCGGCATCTGGATATCAGTTACCAGCACATCGGGCTTTTCCCTGCTCACCAGGTCAAGAGCATGCCTTCCATTGTCTGCCTCTCCTATAATTTTTATATCATCATGATGCTCCAGTAAAACTTTCAGGCCTTCCCTGAACATGTCCTGGTCTTCCGCGATTATAATCCTGATCATAAAAATTTCTTTTGTTGAGGAAATTCAAATAAATAACTGGTGCCATCAGGTGGATTGCTTTGTAAACGCATCTTACCCCCCAGCAATTCAGTCCTGCTCTTCAGGCTTCCTAATCCTATCCCATTTTCATTCGGGCTTTTTTCATCAAAAGCAAAACCTTTTCCATTATCGGTATAATACAGGTAAAATCTTTTTTCCTTTTCCTTGAATTGTACAAGGACCTTGCTGGCTTCCGAATGTTTTACTGCATTATGGCATAGCTCCTGAACGATCCTGAATAAATGAATACCCATACTTTTATCGATTTCCATTTTGATATCATATTTAAGTTCAAATTCAATAAAGCTCACATCATCCAGGCTTTCAATAAAATCCTGCAGGGCAAACCTAAGTCCCTTTCTTTGCAGGGAACCGGGTGCAAGATTTATGGCAATTTGCCCTATTCTTTCCATCACATTTAACAGGA
>CAMPIQ010000220.1 GCA_946886475.1 uncultured Chitinophagales bacterium
TATGCGAATTATTTAAACAGGAAGGTTTGCGGTTTTCGATGGCCCATTGCAATTTTAAATTGAGAAAGGAGGAAAGCGAAAGGGATGAGGAATTTGTAAAAAGCCTTGCAGATAAAAATAAGGTGAGCTTACATAATATATCATTTGATACAACGACGTACGCAAATGAACATAAAATTTCTGTTCAGGAAGCAGCCAGAGCGCTGCGGTATGATTGGTTTGAAAGAATAAAAAACGAATCTGGTTACTCGTATATAGTTACTGCCCATCATGCAGACGATAATATTGAAACCCTCCTCATGAATTTTTTCAGGGGCACAGGTTTGCAGGGACTGACCGCAATTCCCCAGGTAAACAAGGATATTATCAGACCAATGTTGGAAATAAGAAGGAATGAAATTCTGAATTTTGCAAAGCAGCATCATTTGCAATGGGTGGAAGATTCTTCCAATCAATTGTCAAAATATACCCGTAATTTTTTCAGGAATGATCTGATTCCTGCTATATGCAAATTTTATCCCGGGGCAGACAATAATCTTTTGCACAATATTGAAAGATTTAAAATGATCAACGCTTTTTACAATTCGGCCATTGAAAAAGCAAAACAGGCATTACTTGTGATCAATGAAAATGAGATCAGGATCCCTATAAGGAAACTCAAAAAATATGATTACCGGACCTTGCTGTTTGAGATCACAAAAAAATTTGGATTTAGCGAGAAGCAGGTTCCGGATATCATCCGGTTAATGGATAGTGCATCAGGAAAGTTTGTGGCCTCTGAAAATTTTCAGGTTATAAAGCATGGCTTATGGCTGGTGATTGCGCCCATAACCGGGAAATCAAAATTAATTACCATTGAAGAAGGAGAGGAGCATGTTGTTTTTGAAGATGGGAGTTTATCGCTGACAACCATTCCCAGCAGTAATTTTAAATTACAACGGTCGGAACAAACAGCCCAACTTGATGCCCGGCACATAGAATACCCCATCCTGTTGAGAAAATGGAAGCAGGGAGATTATTTCTATCCGCTCGGGCTTCGCAAAAAGAAAAAGCTTGCACGTTTTTTTATTGATAAAAAATTATCAAAGAATCAAAAAGAGCATGTGTGGGTGCTGGAATCCAACAAAAAGATCATCTGGATCGTAGGGCTCAGAATTGACGAAAGGTTTAAGATCACTGATGGTACAAGATCAGTTCTCACCATCACATATCAAAATAAGCTGCTCAGCACTTGATTGGATCTGGGTGATAAAATTATCATATACATCAAAGTTGTTTGCAAACAAACTGCAGAATACCAGTGTAAAAACAATTCCATAGGCGGCACCCCAGAAGTGAGCGGAGTGATTGATGTTACCACCTCCTTTTTTATCAAGATAAACGGTTATTCCAAGATAAATCAAAGCAAACAGGTAGCCGGGAATATGGAAAGGAAGAAAAAGCAATCCTATCGGGCTTTGCGGAAAAAACATGATCATGGAAAAGATCACTGAAGAAACAGCACCGGATGCACCCAGGCTGCGAAAATGATAGCTATCCTTATACCTGAAATGATCGGGTATGCTGGCAACAACCAGTCCTGTAAAATAAAGCAGCAAAAAATACAGCTTTCCCATTTTCCCAAATACGCAGTTAAAGCTAAACACAGTTTCCAGGCCTTCCCCAAAAGAATAAAGGGCCAGCATGTTAAATGCCAGGTGAATACCATCCGCATGAATGAAGCCATGTGTTATGAACCTGTAATACTGCCCCCGCTTTGTAATAGCTGGAGGATAAAATATCAGATCATCTATTACTTTTTTCTGGCTGAGGGCCGTAATAGAAATGATACAGGTAATGATGACGATAATAAGGGTAATGCTAAACTCCACGCTGCTGGTTTAAAAATCAAATCTAAATGCTGGTGCCTGAAATCAAAAATCTATTTGTGATGATATTTTTCATGGTGCAGGATTGTACATGCCCTGTAAATCTGTTCTGAAAGAATCAGCCTTACCAGTTGATGGGGAAAGGTTAACTGGGAGAAGGACCATTTCAGTTTTGCTTTTTTTAACACCGCCTCATCCAGCCCGAATGCACCACCTATGATAAAAACAATATTTTTTGTACTTGCCGTAGCCCTTTCCTGCAGGAAAGCCGCAATACCTTCCGATGAAAACTGTTTTCCGTGTTCATCAAGGGCAACCAGGTAGTCATCTGGTTTTAACCATTGTAAAACAGTTTCTGCTTCTCTTTTCTTCAGGTCCATTTCGGAGAGCATACCGGCATTTTTAGGAACCGGAATGATGGTCCATTCCACATTAAAATATCTGGAGATCCTTTTTGTGAATTCTGCTATACCGTCCTTTACATAAGGATCATGCGCTTTTCCTATTGTCCAGAATGAGATCTTCATCAAGCAAAGAAACTGAATAAATAAAACCGGAGCTGAATGCAGGCATTTTTGATCCTGTTCCGGTAATGCGTTAACTGAGGAATGGAAATAAAAAGTCCTGCCCGATGATGGCAGGACTTTACAAATACAATTATTAACCTTCAGAACTAATTTGTTACAGTTCCGTTTTCAATATACCTGATCTGCACAGATCTGGTAGTATCCGACTGGTTTGGCAGGCCCATTAACAATATTGTATAAGCTTTATGCTGTTCAAGAGAAAGGGTGCGGTTAACATGTACCGGCCCTTCGTTGGTTACTGCAACAGTTAAGTTGCCTGGTTCAACGGCAATGAACTCAGAAACCCCGCCAAATGCAATATTGTCATTTATCACCAGTGAGCCCTCTGAGCTTAATGCTACATCAGAGGCAGGTGCATTTGAAAGTGCATTTACATACCGTACATATGATTTGCCTGAAGAAGAAGAAAGGCTGTCATAATTATCAACAGTTACTATGTTGCTGTAACCATTGTTTACACCTACAATAAAAAGTGAATAGAATTTGCCGGGCTCAAAATTATAACTAAGCGAGTCCAGAATTTCAAGGTTTGCCGGATTTGTTGTTTCAATGAACCTTGTGCCCGGAAAAACATTAAAATACTGTCCGGTAAAACTGCTGTAGGAGAGCGGGCTTCCCGGAACCAGGTTTCCATTAAGGCTGATATGAACACCCTCCAGGTCCGGAGCAAGATTAAATGCCATCAAAGCGGATACCGGAGTGGGAACATCATTTGTTTCCTTTTTACAGGATGAAAGGAATAGAATTACTATCAACAAACCTGTTGGAACAACATTACGGTTACCGGAAAATAATTTCCTGATCATGATTTTTCAATTTTAAATGTGAAAGAATGATTAAAGGGCAATTGGTAGTGGAGTGATTATGATCAAATGGCATCTATAAAGCCAGCCTGCTGATACAGAGATCATAATCTTGCGGGGCACAAATTTCGGGTAAGCAATCAGATAATATCTGTAATGGGAATTTTTTGAGGGAACCTTAACATTCATATCCCTTCCAGATAACGGATCATATCAACGCGATAATGGGTAAGCGTTGCGAAATGGAATTTGATTTTTTACAAAAAACCAATTTAAAATGTAATGGTGAAAGAGGTTCCTTTATACAATTCTGTTTTGTATTCAATACTGGCATTCATCAGTTCCAGGTACCTGCCAACAATATGAAGGCCAAGCCCGGTGCCCTGAATATTTATAACGTTTGATCCTCTGTAAAATCTTTCGAACAGATGATCCTGGCTTTCTTTGGGAATACCGATCCCCTGGTCTTTTATTTTAAATTTCAGGTTTCCATCCTGCCAGCAGGTATCTATATTTATAATTGAATGTTCCTGTGAAAATTTGATTGCATTGGAAAGTAGATTATTGATGATATGTCTCAATAAAACAGGATCCAGTGT
>CAMPIQ010000221.1 GCA_946886475.1 uncultured Chitinophagales bacterium
ATTCCATTCTGTGCTCGAATAAGCATTGGAACCTCCATAGATATTTACTTTCAATGAACCACTGCCTGTTGCCGGAGGTGTGGAAGATGAAGGTATATCACCTGCATCACCACTGCCATCAGAACCTGATTCTACCAGTATAAATCCATTGAGGTAATTATAGGTTTTCAGTTTGGCAATGTTCATCACAATCCTGCCGGATGCAGAAGTAATCGAATTGAAAATAGCTTCCTTTTCACTGTTGTTATCAGTAACCACATCTACAACACTGCTCCCGATAGTAAACCGGGTTGTGTTGTTTGATACACCTTTCCTCGATGCATATACATACAAGGAATACGATTTGGAATCATCCAGACCTGAAAGGATAAGCGTGCGGTTTGAATTGGAATAGCTGGCATGCCTGGTAACCTCCGACGGAGCAAAAGCAGTGGTATAGGCAGCGCCATTATCGCTTACCGACGACTGAATGCTTAACTCAGCGGCCACACCCGATGCAGATCCGTCGCTGTAATTGAGTTCCGTATTGGAAAGAGAAGAATGCGTATTCCAGTTATTCCATTCCTGGTTGGAATACGCATCCGCACCATCGTAAATATTAACCTTTATGTATTTGGTGGATACGGTAGTTGTGGCGGTTGTTGCCACTCCTGCAATTTCATTATGCTCTCCAGCCTGCAGGCCAGTATCCATTTGTTTTTGACATGAGGTAAGGAATCCGAAAATGAAAAAGAAAGCAGCTAGTTGTGTTGTTAGTTTGATCATGGTGGATGTTAATGTTTCAATGGTGGTTTAAAAATATATTCATAGTTGTGATCAATGGATTTATTCGAGAATAAATCCATTGATATAATTGTAATCATTAAGTTCTGTTAATGTAACTGTGATCTTTCCGTTTTCAGGGGTAACATTAAATTCCGCACTTTCATCAATGTTGTCATCTGTTTTCACATCAATTGTATTTCCATCAACAGTAAACCTTGTGGTGTTGTTGGATGCGCCATTTCTTGAAGCATAAAGTTCAAGATGATAGGTCCTTGAATTATCAAGTCCTGCAATGGTTAATGTTCTTGGCGATCTTGAATAGCTGGCATACCTGCCCACTTCCCTTTCAACCATGGTAGTTGAATAAGAACTGCCGTTATCACTTACTGCGGACTGGTTGCTTAATACTGCTGTTACATTTGATGAAGAACCATCAGTGAATTTTAACCGTGGTGATGTGAGCGAAGAATAGGTGTTCCAGTTATTCCATTCCGCACTGGCATAGCTGTTGGAACCGCCATACAAATTCACCTGGATGGCATTGCCGGAGGGTGAAGTTGAGCCTGTAGATCCGGAGCTTACCACCACATTCACATCATCATAGCCCGTAGCGCCGTCATTATCAGTAACCGTCAGCCGGAAAGTATAGCTACCCTCCGCGAGGTTGTAAACCAATGGTGATAAGGTGGTCGTGTTCATGCTGAAAGAAGTGGGTCCTGATATCTTTGTCCAGCGTATTGAACTGATGGATCCGTCTGCATCACTTGCACTTGCTGTAAGTGTTACAGAATTACTGGGCAGGGTGATGCTTTTATTACTTCCTGCATTTACAGCCGGAGCGGTATTGGAAACCGATCCTGTACCTGAGCCCGACTCAGTAAGAGTGAATCCGTTTAGGTAATTATAGGTGGCAAGTTTTGAAACACTTACAACAAGCTGTCCGTTTACAGGAGTAAGCGAAAGGAAAGAAGCTTCCTGGTTCAGGTTATCATCGGTTTTAACATCAACTGATATTCCTGAAATGGTAAACCTCGTTGTATTATTGGAAACCCCTTTTCTTGAAGCATATAACTCAAGGTTATAAGTTTTAGAATTATCCAGTCCTGAAATAGTCAGCGTTCTGTTGGAGGTTGAGTAACTCGCATACCTTCCTACTTCTTTCGGAGCCATGGTAGTGGCATATGTAGATGAGTTATCAGATACGGCATTTTGAGTACTGATCTCAGCTCTTATACCTGATGAAGTTCCATCGGTGAATTTCAGACTGGAAATGCTGCGTGAAGAATACGTATTCCAGTTATTCCATTGTGCATTGGTATATGCATTTGAACCACCGTATACATTCACCATTACACTTCGGCCGGTACCTGGTGTTGGCGTGGGCGAAGGTGTAGAAGTAAAATTATTCACCACCACATTTACATCATCTGTATCCGTTGCACCTGCATTATCTTTTACAGTTAAGCGGAAAGTATAAGTACCTGCTGCCAGGTTAGACACGGTTGTGGATGCCGAGGTTGTGCTGCTGAATGCATATTGGGCAGGCCCTGCAATTTTGCTCCAGCTATAAGTGGAAATGGATCCGTCAGCATCAGTACCTGAACCTGAAAGTGAAACGGAATTGCTTGGAAGGGTGATATTTCTATCTGAACCCGCATTGGCTGATGGAGCCGAATTGGCTGGTGTTGGTTCCGGAGTAGCTGTGCCATTTTTTACGATGGCGCCATTTACACGCGTAAACTGATAAAGGTATTGCCACATGTTCTTTCCATCAGGCATTTTAACCGAACCATTGTATACATCATTCCATCCGCCATGGCCAACACCAGGACGAATAGTTATAGAGGCAAGACCTGATACCTGCTTGTTCACCTCATCCACTACCAGCTGGTTTTGTCCTACATAGCTTGGATCGTTCTGTCCAACAACTGCCCACAATGGTGTTCTGAATTCTTTCCACCAGGGGAAATTATTCTTGTTGATACCCTGCGTAGCACCCGACATCACTACCATCCCTGCAAATCTTTTAGGAAGATCAGGATTGATGTTCAGTGAAGAAACATAAATGGTGTTACCGCCTGCACTAAGTCCTGTAAGATAGATCCTCGACTGGTCGATGTTAGGAAATTTGATCAGGCTTTCATTCAACACCTGCTCAAGATGCTTCGGATCAAGACTGTAAGAATTATGTTGAGGCGCCACCATGATAAATTCAAAGGAAGGCTTGTAACCATCTTTCAATACTTTAGGAAGACCGGCGCGATACATTTCGTTCACGTCTGTCCCGGCTTCACCCATTCCATGGAAAAATAGAACCAAAGGATATTTTTTAGTAGTACTGAAATTGGCCGGCTTATAAATACCGCAATTGAAAAGAAACTGCCCTGATCCTGCTATCACCTCAATTTTATCATTGATAAGCTGCTGTGCTCTTAGTTGGCTGCCTGCTATGGTCAATAGCAGTAGCAGCCATAAAAAGGTTTTTTTGAACATTGGAAAAAAAGGTTTTTATCCTTCTTATCTTAATAAGAAGTTGCTTATAAGTAGCCGAAGGATATTGGTTAAGAATATTTATTCACTGATGAGTTGGTCGTAGGACATCGTCATCAGGTCAGCTTTGTTATGGCCCTTGCTCTCAAAAGAATTGATCGTTTCAGGAGTCAACACAATGTTTTTGAATTTGGCTGATGTGGTGGGATTTGATTTATCACCATAAACATCAACGGCAATCATGATGTTACCTTCTGTAACCTGGTAATACCAGTATAATTTCTGGGAGCCTGCAGTTTCTTCAAAGGGGAGGGATATGGAGTTGCCCTGGTCATCAGCTTTGAATACACGGATCAATCCTTTTTCAGCCGCATCTGCGGTAACTGAACCGGATTTGATATTGGTATAATACACTGAATAGGTAGGCTGCTCAACTGCAGTCCAGTCCGTGCTGGTCTGCCAACCAGTTTCTGCCAGGTTTGCTTTTTCAGAATTTAAAGCAACGCTGGCCGTTTCCTGGAATTCAGGTGCCTGAGTTTCATTCAGGTCTTTGCGGCAACTGGAAACTGCTAATAATAATAAGAT
>CAMPIQ010000222.1 GCA_946886475.1 uncultured Chitinophagales bacterium
ATGTAATATGATAAAAAGGTTTTCTATAGTTTTGGTTTTGTTCCAAATATAGAAAACCTTTTTAAAAACTCATAAATACTTAATCTTGTTCCCACCAAGTGCCTGTGATAATAGGATTAGCAGGTCCAGTTGCACGCTTAATTCTGTTCGTAGTCATGACAGTAAGTTTTTGTTATTAACGAGTGTAAAAATTGACCAAACCCCACCCGTTCTCAACAGGTTGTATATTGTCATAGATTGATATTTTCTTTAATAATCCAGTACTGGCGAGCGTTACAGCCAAAATTGACCGTAGGCTTACGAATCAAAATAGGGTAATCTTACGCAGTGAAATTAGTAAAAATACTAGGCAAGTATAGGAAGTTTTCGATGAAAAAGCAAATTCAAAAGACGTTCCGGGGGGATAGTTTCAGTCAGTTGATATAAGGGGAAATGCTTACTGGCATTAAGTTTCAGGCGTTTTCACCTTCCAATATAATTCCATCCATAATGGTTTGCAATCAATTTTTAAAATAACTGTGTAAAGGTTTTGAACTTTGAAATCAATTCGTAGATTTACGGATTGCGTTTCGTGGTTTTACGTGATGCTGGTTTGCTTAATCTGTAACAAAAACCAGAGCCCGTTAATCATCCGCGCCAAAAAACAATTAGATTTGTTGCACTTTACTGCTTATAACCCAATTAATTAAACCCAAATCCATGACTGCCCAGCAAATCAAAGTATCCATTGCTGACGACCATAAGATCTTTCGCGACGGTATCAAAATGGCATTGAAAGACCGCGATTACCTTAAAATTTTATGGGAAGCTGAGGATGGTAAGGATCTGATGCACAAGCTGAAACTCAAAGTTCCGGATGTGATACTGATGGATATACGTATGCCTGAGATGGACGGAGTGAATGCCATCAGCATACTGAGAAAGGAATATGAACAGATCAAGATCATTGTGCTTACCATGTACGATGACCAGGAAATGATCACTAAGATGATGGAAATGGGTGCCAATGCCTATCTCACCAAAACCACAGATCCGGATGAGATCTATCAGGCTATACTTACCTGTATGAATGATGATTTTTATTTCAATGACCTGGTTAATAAGGCCGTTTTATTAAAACTTCAGCATAAGAAATCCGTCAAGCAATTTTATCCCAACCCGGTAAAGTTTTCAGATAAGGAGATCAGGATACTTAAATGTATTGCTGAGGATAAAACCACTGAAGAAATTTCCAAGGAGGTTTTTCTGAGTCCGCGCACCATAGAAACCATCCGCCAGAACATGAAGCAAAAAGTTGGGGCCAAGACCATTGCGGGCCTTGTGATGTACGCCATGCGAAATAAACTTCTTGATTGAATAAAATGACAGCCTCCACCAATATCAATAATCATTTTTTTGAAGGTACTTACAAAGAGGCCTGGAAAGGTTTGATACCTCCGGGATTAACTGAAGCCGAAGTTGACTTTATTATAGATGTTGCTGCATTGGGTAAGGATGATAAGGTGCTGGATCTGATGTGCGGCTATGGAAGGCATAGTCTGGAATTAGCCAGAAAGGGCATTCAGGTTACTGCAGTCGATAATCTGAAAGCATATATAGATGAGATCAACCTGCAGGCAACAACTGATGGGCTTCCGGTGCAGGCCTTCCATGCGGATATTTTGAATTTTGAACCTGCTGAACAATACAAGGCAGCCATATGCATGGGTAATAGTTTTGCTTTTTTTGCGGAGCAGGATGCCGTATCAATTCTCAGGAATATATCAGCTCATTTGAATTCAGATGGGATCCTCATTATCAATTCATGGATGATTGCCGAAATTGCTATAAGGCATTTTAAAGAGAAGGACTGGCATTACGCAGGTGAATATAAATGCCTGCTTGATTACAGGTATTGTTTTCATCCTTCCCGTATAGAATCTGAACAAACGATAATTTCCAGCGATGGGGTTATTGAAACAGTAAAAGGTGTTGATTATATCTTTACCCTGGATGAATTGGAAAGGATGTTTAACAATGCAGGCCTGAGAACAAGGGCCCTGTACAGTACTCCAAGAAAAAGAAAATTCAGTTTGGGTGACGGCCATATTTATATAGTAGCAGAAAAAATTTCTGTTAAATAGCCGGTGCTGAAAAGCGGAAAGGATGAACTGTTACCGGTCTGGCACCGGATCATCCCTTCAGGCTTTCTACTTTAGATCTGGAAATTTACCACACCATTTCTGATGGCAACCATGGCCAGTCCAACCCGGCTTCTCACATCCAGTTTCAAAAATAAATGGTCTCTTAAGGCATCTACCGTTCTTGGAGTGAGCTTCATGTTCTGGGCTATTTCCTTATATGTAAGATCTGTGCAGGCGAGCTTAAGGAATTCTATCTCTTTTTCTTCCAGCATGGAATTTTGCAATCTTGCATTTTCCCTGTTGTTATTCCTGAATAAATTAGCCAGTCTGCCGGCGGTCTGGGTAGAATAATAATACCCTGATTGCATGACAGATTTTAGTGCAAATTTTAATTCGGACGGATCGATATCTTTTTTCAGAAAGCCCTTTACCCCGGCCTGCAGCAGCCTGATTAAAGTGAGTTCGGAATCGTACATGGTCAGCATCAATATATGAATTCCGGGGTAATGGTTATTGAGCCATTGTGCTGTGTCAAAACCATCCATTTCCGGCATGTTGAGATCCAGTAAAACCACTTCAGGAAGCTCATTCTTTTTTAATTTTTCAATGAATTCGCGGCCATTATTGGCCTCCAGCGTCACCTGGCAATGATCGAAGCTATTGATGAGCGTTGCCAAAGCATTCCTGAGCAGGATGTGGTCGTCAACCATGGCAATATGAATGGTATCTGTCATAATCAATATGGTATTGAAACTAAAATTTGTGTGCCTTGCTGGGGAAGCGTTTCCAGCACAAGTTTGCCTCCAAATAATTTTGCCCTTGTTTCCATATTACCCATTCCCGCCCTGCTAACCTCATTATCATAGTTCCTGGTAAAACCAATTCCATCATCCCTTATTAGAATATCCAGAAAATGATTGTGAAAGTCTAATTCGAGCCATATGCAGGATGCCCGGGCATGTTTAATAATATTGTTGAAAGCTTCCTGGATGATCCGGAAAATAACTATTTCTTTTTCGCTATCCAGGAAAATGGGTTCACCTTTTATATCATATTCAACTTTCAGATGGGCCATTTCCCTGAGCTTTTCTATTTCATTTTTTAGAGCCTTCATTAAACCCATGTTCTTGATAACATCCGTATTCATGCTTCTCGATAAATGACTCAGGTCGGATATGGCAGTGCCCAGGATATCAACCGAACCGGAAACGGATCTTTTTACTTTCTCCTGGTTGTTCCAGTCAAGGGTATTCAGGTTTAATTTTGCCAGTGTGAGTGAAAGACTAATATTATCATGAATTTCCCTTGAAATGGATTGGAATGTTTGCTCCTGAATCTCCACTTGGGAGCTTAACAGGTTTCTTTCAAAGTCAAGTTGTAAAGTATTCAATTTATTCTGATAATTGATCTGTCGTTTTTGATACAGAATCAGGAGCGCTATAATTAAGATAGCAAGCATAAAAATGAGGACTGTAACAGTAATTATGAATAAAATTATTTGCTGGGAATTTGAGGGCATGATAAATGTGCTTTGATGATCATAATAAAAGAATTAAAATAAAAATATCAAGGAAAATATGAGTAACTCAATATGGATAGTTTCAATATTTTGAATTAATAGATTCACGACTTTTAATTCTGAATTGACGGAACAGTTTTTTTTAGTGAACAAATGATCCCTTTAAGAATCATTATAAACAAAATGACAT
>CAMPIQ010000223.1 GCA_946886475.1 uncultured Chitinophagales bacterium
ATATTGCTTACTGGCATTGCTATGCCTTTTTGAAAAGGTGTTAGCCAAAGGTTTGCGCTCCATGTTACCCATTATAGTTTGTCTTTGTTGTATTTCTTTACAGGCCCAGTATGCAAATACAAACAATACAAAGGGGCATACAGTTCCAACGTCCGGTCTTATGGTGGGGGATTTAGTACCGGATATCCCCCTTCTTGGAGAGGCCAGAAATAAATGGATTCCTAACACCCTGGCAGATTATCGGGGTAAATACCTGCTCATAGATTTCTGGGCCACCTGGTGCGCACCATGTTATGCTAAGTTTCCATTATTGGATAGCATACAGAAGGCATATGCTGACCGGCTACAGGTCATCGCTGTAACAAAAGAAAATAAAGAAAAGATAACCGCCTTTTTGCATTCCCGGAAATTAGATGGAATGTCTTTTCATATTCTTGCCGGCGATACCCTCCTGAATAATGTTTTTCAGTATGAGCTAATACCGCACATGATCTGGATATCACCATTAGGAGAGATACAATATACAACCGGGGGTAAATCATTAACCCCTTCAAATCTGCACAATTGGTTAAATGGAATTCCTATTCATCCACTGATTAAAGTGGACTTTATGGAATACAACAATAGATTGCCTTACCAGGCTAATGTTCCTCACGCATCAAAATCACTGCAGCTAACCCGTAATTTTTACAAACGAATTCCCGGTTTACCATCTGGTGCTGGAAAGCGAATAACGGATAGCATTAACCGCCATTTCATGACTAACGTTCCCCTTTGGAATATGTATATGTATGCGCTGATGTATATCCTTCCATATCCTGAAAGGCAGCTTAGGTTACATATAAAAGATACCATACCTTTTATTAAAAGCAATTGGGATGAAAATTGGTTAAGCCAGTATTCTTTTTGTTATGAAGTAATCAGTCCCCAGCCTTTGAATGATACACAGCATGCAAGCCTCCTGCTGGAAGATTTGAATCAGAATCTCAAATATCGTACTACCTGGAAAAATGAAGTTGCAGATGCATGGATACTTTATAGCTTGGAAAAGAACTCCCAGCTAAAAGCATCAGACCAATCTGTACCGGTGTTGCGATGGGAGGCCTCATCCGGAAACTTAATCATGAATTGTCAACCCCTTTCAGCATTAGTGGATTATTTAAACAAGCAATCAACCAGCATTATAAATCCACCATTTTTTTATGATGAAAGCGATATTGATCATCCGGTTGATATGCAAATTTCACTGCCCGATACAGATGATTTTCAAGCGCTTAATAAAGCCCTTAAACCTTATGGTCTTGTATTAAAAAAAGAACAACGGATCAACAATCTGCTGATTCTCTCAGATGCTTATTAGCCTTAAACCAAAACAACTGACAATTAAATAATTTTTTATGCAAAAATTTCTTGCTTTATTACTCATTTACCTGGGCTGTCTTTCTGCTTTGTATGGTCAGTCTGTGAATGCCTACACAATCACAGGTACCATCCGCAGTGAAGCCGATGGCCTGCCTGTTTCTTTGGCAAGCCTTTCGTTAACACTATCGGGTACACATACCCGAACTGATGATGAAGGCAGGTTTTCCATTAGTTTGCTGGTTTCATCAGATACGCTGAAAGTAAGCCATGCTGCCTTTATGCCTTTTAACATGGTCGTAAAACCGGGCATGTCTACACCCCTCTGGATAAACCTGGTGCCCGATATCCGCCAATTAGCTGAAGTAGTGATTAACACTGGTTATGAAAAATTTGCCAAAGAGAGAGCTACTGGTTCCTTTGAACATATAAACAATCAGCAATTGAATGAGCAAACGGGAACAACTATAATTGAAAGATTAAAAGGGATGTCCACCGGTCTTTTGTTTGATAATAAAACACTAAGCTCGCAACGTAAATTGAATATTTCAATCAGGGGGCTCAGCACCATTAATGGGCCACAGGATCCATTGATCGTGTTGGATAATTTCCCATTTGAAGGCAACCTGGATCAAATCAATCCAAATGATATTGAATCAGTAACCATTTTAAAAGATGCTGCTGCTGCTTCCATTTGGGGTACCAGGGCGGGAAATGGAGTTATTGTGATCACTAGTAAACAGGGCAGGTATAATCAGGCATTGAAAGTGGAACTAAACTCTAATTTTATAGTACAACAAAAACCCGATTTATATTACCTGCCTTTGATGACCTCTTCGGATTATATAGATGTAGAGCAGTTTATGTTTCGCCAGGGTTTTTATGATAATACCTTATATAATTCTCCACATAATGCTGTGTCACCAGCCGTAGATATTTTCCATCAAACAAGATTGGGTAATCTTTCCGCTATCGATTCAGCAAAGCTGATTGGTAATCTAAAACAAACTGACCTGCGTAGTGAATACATGAACGAAATATACAAGCAGGCAATTTACCGGCAATATGCATTAAATATGAGTGGTGGAGCTGGTAAAATGAATTGGTACCTCTCTGGAAATTTAGATCGTAATACCAGCAACCTGGCAGCAAACTATGAACGGCTGAATGTCCAGTTAAAGAACCAGTTTAAACCGGTTGACAGGCTGGAACTTACAATTAGAGCATTGTACACACAAACCAAATCGTCTAATGGAAAGCCAGACTTTTATGATATCAATGTAGCTAACAGATCATTACCTTATATTAACCTGCTTGATGATGAAGGACGTCCCTTATCGATAGCAAGGTATAATGAAAGATATACGGATACTGCTGGTAATGGATACCTGCTGGATTGGAAGTATTATCCTATGGATGATTACCGCCATCATACTTCAAAAAATTTGCAAACTGGTTTACTAATGGACCTTGGTATGCAATACCGTGTGATAAATGGTGTTCACTTGAATCTGAGTTACCAATACCAGGATCAAATGAATGAAACAGGTATTTTGCAAAATACAGACAGCTATGGAGCACGAAACATGATCAATTTGTTTTCACAAATTAACAGGTCCACGGGCGTTGTTAATTACATAGTACCCAAGGGTGGTATTCTTAATACTTTCAACAGCCGCATGCAAGGTCAAAATTTGCGGGGTATTATACAGGTGGAGAAAAAATTGAACAGGCATGCGATTACGGCTATTGGTGGCAGTGAGGTGCGGGAAACTAAAATCAACAGTAATAATCATACGGTACATGGATATCAGCAGGATATTTTAACCAACGGAGTAGTAGACCTGGTTAATCCTTACCCTACCTATATTACAGGGAGTCTTTCACACATTGGAGGTGGTAGCTCATTTAGTGCCCATAACAACCGGTTTGTGTCATTTTTTGGAAATGCATCGTATACCTATCAAAACCGGTACGTCTTGAGTGGCAGTTTCAGAAATGATGGATCAAACCTGTTTGGTGTCAGTACAAATAATAAATGGAATCCGCTTTGGTCCACAGGGCTTGCATGGGTTATTTCGCAGGAATCATTCTATAATATCGACAAGCTGCCTCACTTGAAATTACGCTTATCCTATGGCTATAGTGGAAATGCAGATCCTTCAATATCTGCATTAACGGTGATGAACCACCAGGGAATTACTTCATATTCAAGATTGCAACAAGCCAATGTTGAACAAATCAGCAACCCTTCCCTGAAATGGGAAAAGGTCGGCATGTTTAATGTCGGTGTAGAATTTGCGACGCCTGAACAGGTTATTTCCGGAAGCCTGGAATGGTATAAAAAAAATGGGATTGATCTTTTAGGTCCATCCCCGGTTGATTATACAACAGTTA
>CAMPIQ010000224.1 GCA_946886475.1 uncultured Chitinophagales bacterium
GTGTAAAAAATGCCCCACTTATAAAAGTAAAAGTCATTTTATTCTCTGCCCGGTATAATCAAAGGGTAAGTAGAGTAGTGCTCCCCGTTTTTAAATAGTCACATGGAATTTTAATGGCTGATTTTTTGCAACTTCTATGTATGGCTCAAAATTCACAAGCAATACCGCCGCAGGAAGAAGGTCAGCAAGTGGATATTGTGGAAACGGTAAAGGCTTCCAATGAAGAAGAAGCAAAACTTCTTTTTCTGCAGGCACGGGAACGATTGTTGGATATTAATCATTGGTCAGTTATCAGCGAAGGAATATCTGCATCGTTTGTTTTAACAGATGAACATGGAAAGCCAAAGCAGGGAATACCTGTGGCGGGTGATCATTTCAGAATCGATATACCCGGTCCGGGTACTTTATTAGGTGAGGGGTATGATTGGGTAAAAGTGGAAATGATTGATGATAACTCCGCCGCGGAAGGTAAAACCGAATGGACGATTATTAAAGTAAGGCCTTCAGAAGATCCTGCTATAAAAAAGGGAGTTGCTCATTTTTTAGGTGAGGAAGCGACAAGTTCTTTTATAATAAGAAGAGAAAATGATCTTATACTGGCAGAAGTGCATGGAAGAAATGAAAAGCCCAATACTGCAGCCGGAAAATTGCCCGATAAAATCAGGAATACTGTGATAAGCATTGGTGCTATAGCAGGCTTTGCAAAAATACAATGGCGAAAATTAGTAAAAGGATTGTTGAACATCAGGTGAAGCTAAACGGTAAATATCATGCAGGAAGACCAGGTATCAGCAATAGTGGCTATCAACAGCGGGTCATCAAGCCTGAAGTTCAGTTTATATTCTGCAACTGATCCCCTGCAAATTATATTAAGTGGAAAAATAACACGCATTGGAAAAAGCGATTGTTTTTTTACAATAACCAATGCTAAAAAAAAGGATATCTTTTCTAATCCTGCAGAATTAGAATCCCCGGAAAAAGCGGCGGAATTAATTATTCAATGGTTGCAGCAACAAAGCCGGCAGTATAAAATAACCGGTATTGGCCATAGGGTAGTTCATGGTGGTTTGCAATTTCATGAACCGGAATTAATTGATAAATCTTTTTTGGATGAATTAAAAAATCTGCAGCCCCTCGCACCACTGCATTTGCCCGGTGCTATTTCCATTATGACCATTTTTCTCCAGGCATTTCCGGGCGTTACCCAGGTGGCTTGTTTCGATACAGCTTTTCATTCCCGGTTGCCTTTTGAAGCCCGTCATTATGCTATTCCACGAAATTTATGGGAAGAAGGTATTATCCGGTATGGATTTCATGGCATATCCTGTGAGTATATTATGCACCGGCTACAACAAAAGGATGCGGCGATCAATCAAAAAAAAATCATCATCGTTCACCTGGGAAGTGGGTGTAGCATGACGGCTGTCAAGGAAGGCAGGAGTATGGATACTACCATGGGTTTTTCACCGGCAGGTGGCCTTGTGATGAATACCCGGGCAGGAGATATAGATCCTGGCATCATCATTTACCTGCAGAACGAAAAAAAACTAAAGCCGGAAAAATTAAATTCTCTTTTCAATAAAGAAGCGGGATTGAAGGCTATTGCAGAATCAGATCATTCAATGGAACAGTTACTTGAAGAAGAAAAAAATAATTCACGGGCTGGAGAAGCCATTGCGATATTTTGCTACCAGGCAAAAAAACAAATAGGTGCATTAGCCGCTGCATCAGGTGGCCTGGATATTATTGTTTTTACCGGAGGCATTGGCGAACATGCGCCCCGTATCCGGCAGCTTATTTGCAAGGAACTTGATTTCATGGGTATTCAATTAGACATCCAATTAAATGAAAAGCAGGCTTCGGTAATATCCACGGCGGAAAGTAAAGTACAGGTGTATGTCATACCAGCGAATGAAGAGATGATGATAGCAAAACATGTAAAAGAGTATTTAGTGCGGTCACATTAAAAGAATTTTAAAAAGATATTACAATGCTTAGCGAAGGACAATCAACATTAATGCAGCGTTACTGGCAGGCCGCTAATTATCTGTCAGCGGCACAGATATACCTGCAAGCTAATCCACTTGTAAAAGAATCGTTGAAGCCGGGGCATATAAAGCCACGCTTGCTTGGACATTGGGGTACCTGCCCGGGATTGAACCTGGTTTATTTACATCTTAACCGGCTGATAAAAGATACGGATGCCAATATACTTTTTATGGCAGGTCCTGGTCATGGCGCTCCTGCTGTATTGGCAAATATTTACCTGGAAGGAACTTACACGCAGATATACCGGGATATCACGCAGGATGAAAAAGGTATGCAGGAATTTTTCCGGCAATTCTCTTCACCAGGGGGCATTCCCAGCCATGTGAGTGCTGACACACCAGGTTCTATGCATGAAGGTGGTGAATTGGGCTATTGCCTGGCTCATGCTGCCGGTGCCGTTTTTGACAATCCCGATCTTATCGTTGCTTGTATTATCGGCGATGGAGAAGCAGAAACAGGCCCATTGGAAGGAAGCTGGAAATCAATCCGGTTTTTAAACCCGCAAAGAGACGGCGCAGTATTACCCATTCTTCATCTTAATGGATATAAAATAGCAAGCGCTACGGTGATGGCGAGAATGGATAGAGAAGATCTGCGCTCATTACTGGAAGGGTATGGTTATACGGTTCATTTCGCAGAAAGTGATGACCCATCGGTTATTCATACATTATTAGCTGAAATATTTGACAAGGCCTATGAGCAAATAAAAGATATACAACAGCATGCCCGCAATGGAGAAGATTATTCACAACTCCGTTGGCCGTTGATCGTATTGCGTACACCAAAAGGATGGACGTGGCCTGAACAGTGGAAAGGTCAACCGATCGAAGGAACATTCCATTCCCACCAGGTACCTCTGGCAGAAGTGAAAGAAAATCCTGAACAATTAAAATTGCTTGAAGATTGGTTGCATAGTTATGAGCCTGAAAATTTATTTGATAATAACGGATCCTTGTTTCCTGAACTATCGGCGCTTATTCCCGAAGAAGAAAAAAGAATGGGAATGAACCTGCATGCTAATGGCGGCCAGTTATTAAAGGAAATTATTTTGCCTCCCGTAAACGATTATGCCATACAGGTATCTTCACCAGGAACGGTAACGGCGGAGAGCACCAGGGAATTGGGAAAATATATCCGGGACGTATTTCGGCTGAATGAACAACATCATAATTTCCGCCTGTTTTGTCCTGACGAAACAGAATCAAACAGGTTACAGGCCGTGTTTGAAGAAACAAGCCGTTTCTATAATGGAAAAACAGTAACAACGGATGAGCATTTATCTCCCTATGGCAGAGTGATGGAAGTATTGAGCGAGCATCTTTGCCAGGGATGGATGGAAGGATACCTGCTGACGGGAAGACATGGATTATTTCCCTGTTACGAAGCTTTTATTACCATCATTGATTCCATGTTCAATCAATATGCAAAATGGATCAAGACCTGTAAAGAATTGCCGTGGCGTCATTCTTTGTCTTCTTTTAATTACCTGCTTACATCACATACCTGGCGGCAGGATCATAATGGTTATAGTCACCAGGGTCCGGGTTTTATTGATACAGTGGTCAATAAAAAAAGCAATGTGATCCGGATCTATTTTCCACCTGATGACAATTGTCTTATTTGTATTATGTAACATTGTCTTGCATCCAGATATTATGTAAACCTGGTA
>CAMPIQ010000225.1 GCA_946886475.1 uncultured Chitinophagales bacterium
AATGTGCTTTCTCAGATCAGTCAGGTAGAAGCATCGCTTGCCAGTGAAGAGGGTAATATGAAGGATCTGACCTACCAGATTGAACAACTTGACAAGCAACTTGCCGGCAATACAAATCAACCGGTAAATACTGGAGACAATAGCTTATATCTCACACTACGTACTCAATACAACGACCTGTTGAGGGAATATCAAAGTACAGGCTCTAATGATCCGGAAATAAAAAAAAGACTTGATGATCTGCAGCAAAGAATGAGAGCTGCCGCACCAGTAACCACTAACTCCAATGACCAGGGTACGCCTCAGTCCATATTGCAGGAAAGAAGAAATAACCTGGAAGGCCAGCGTCGTTCTGCATCATTCAAAATAGGTAATTACCGGAATAAACTTTCTGAACTTAATTTAAAATTAAGGAATGCATCGCCTGAGTCATCAGCAGCACTCGACAGGCTGGATAAAGACATTGAATCAGCACAAATTGAATATACCAATGCCAAGGACAGGCAAAACGATGCCTCTAATATGGCTGAAGGATTTGGTCAGAATTTCAGGCAAACGCTGTATGGCCAACCCGCTTTGGATCCCGAACCATCAAAAAGAATCATGCTCTTAGGCCTGTCAGGCCTCAGTGCTTTTATACTAACCTCACTGATTTTTGTTTTCCTTACCTACATTGACCAATCAATTAAAACACCATCACAGTTTCAGCGGCAAACAGATCTTAAATTATTGGGAACGGTTAACTATATTAATTTAAAACAAAATGATCTTGGAAACCAGGTAACCCAGGTTGAAGCTGAAGATGCGAAGAGAGATAACGCTTTCCGTGAATTGCTAAGGAAGCTGAGATATGAAATAGAAAGTAGTGGTAAAAAGGTGATCCTTTTTACAAGCACGGAGCCACAACAAGGCAAGACAACCCTTACGCAGGCGCTTGCTTTCAGTCTTAGCCTTGGAAAGAAAAAAGTATTGATCCTAGATACTAATTTTTGTAATAATGATCTTACTTCAAATAATAAAGCACAACCAACACTGGAACAATTTTCAGGTAACGGGCATTTTGAATTCAAACAGGTAGAATCATTAATTACAAAAACCTCTGTTGCCGATGTTGATATGATTGGTTGTAAAGGTGGAGATTATACCCCTTCAGAAATTCTTCCCAAGAATCATTTATTAAATTATTTACCTGACCTTTTAAAAGAATACGATTTTATTTTTATGGAAGCTGCGCCCCTCAATGGTTTTACCGATACCAAAGAACTGGTACCATTTGCCGAAGGTGTAATTGCGATATTTTCAGCAACCGCAGAATTGAAACAGGTAGACAAAGAATCAATCAGGTTTCTTCATGCTTTAAACGGCAAATTCCTTGGAGCCATTTTGAATAAGGTTGGGAAATCTGATATTAACCTTTAATCTGAGGCATTTAATCTCTATTTTGTCGGCGTGTTATTAAAAGAAGAACCTGCCACTGGAAAACTTTCTGTTCCCCATGCTTCAAAAAGAATGGAATGGGTGGATTATGCAAGAGGGATTGCCATTATTCTGGTGGTCTACAGGCATACTATGGTAGGTTTACAAAGATCTGCACAGGAAGTTCCTTCCTTTCTTTATAATATCCAGGAATTCCTCGTCAACGTAAGAATGCCGGTGTTCTTTGTGCTTTCAGGTATTTTCCTTGGCCGTTCTCTTTTGAAAAAACAAAAGAGTGAACTGGTTAGAAAGAAAGCATCTTCACTTCTATATCCTTATCTGGTTTGGACCCTGGTATTGATTAGTATGCAGATACTTCTTTCGGATTATACCAATTCCAAAAGAACACCATCCGATTACCTTTATATTATAACACAGCCACGTGAGCTCGATCACATGTGGTATCTGTTTGCCTTATTCAATACCAGCGCATTGTTGATCCTTATCTCAAACTTGATGCATAAGAACCCGGTATTGCATTTAACTTTTGCCATACTTATTCATTTTGCACATCCGCTGGTAAGTGAGTATAGCCTGATCTCGGATTTACTATATTATTATGTGTTTCTTGCGGTTGGTGTGCAATTATCCAAAATGATCGCCACCTATGACAGCAAACCAACAAAAAGCATTCTTAAATATTTTTTGATAGCATTACCCGTATTTGTTGCAGGGCAACTATTCTGGTTTCATAATATTGACGAAAATTATGCTCCCGTCAACACATTATATTACGGACCTTTCCTGTTCATTATACTGGTGGCCTGCTTCGTTTTTTGTTGCCTGTGCAAATTGTTGTATAGTGCAGGCATAGCCGGTTGGCTGAATACCGTAGGAAAAAGCTCATTACACATTTATATACTTCATATACTGGTGATCTCCTCCTTCAGGATCGTATGCCTGAAAGTGTTTGACATTACCAATATCTATTTCCTCATTGGGGGAAGCCTGGTATTAGGCATTGGTTTACCGATACTCATTTACCTGCTCGCAAAAAAATGGACCCCGCTCCAGTATTTATTTTCCCTAGAAAAACCTGTGAAAAAATAATGGCGCAAAAATATTCATACTGGCTGAGTTCGGGAAAATATACCATGATGCAAAGAGTTATGGTCCTGCTTTTTGGCGTCATGTCGTTCATGATCCTGGCAAGAGATCTGGAACAACAGGCGCTCGGCGTTTGGGGACTCTTCCTCATTACTTCATCAATAGTTGAAACGCTACGGAATTCGCTGATCAAAAACGGCTATGTACTTTTTATCAATTCAAAAGATGAAGAAGAGCATCCGGGCATTGAATATGCCGCCATATTTATAAATATTGTTTTTTCAGTTTTACTGATCCTTTTATTTCTTTCTTTCAGCTCTTTCATGGAGGGCCAGTTTAACGCGCCGGGATTGGCTGAACTGCTGTATTATTTTTGCATCACCCTTATTTTCCTGATACCATTCTCCTATCTTGAAGTTTTCCTCATCACCAGGTTTGATTTCAGGGCTGTGTTCTGGATGTATTTCACCAGGAATGGACTAATGTTCTTATCAATTGCATTTTATTACTTCTTTGATTATGGCATTAGCCTTACATTGCTGGCCCTTATCTACCTTGTAAGTACAGCCATGGGCCTGCTCACCGGACTTTACCTGAGCCGGAAGTATAAGAGACCGGAAGTAAAACGCAATAAATCATTCCTGGCCAAATTCATAGGCTTCAGCAAATATGTATTCAGCAATAATCTTTTTTCACTGATATTCAGAAGCACAGACAGCTTTATGACATCCTCCCTGATATCAGCAGCTGCTTCGGCATTGTATTCCACCTGTACCCGTATCACCAACCTTGTTGATATGCCCTCGCAGGTATTTGCGGATATCATGTTTCCCAGGGCAGCCCAGATCATGAAGAATAATGACCTTGAAGGAATTAAAAGGATCTATGAAAAAACAGTTGCAGCAACCCTTACTTTTACTATACCGGCAATTTTAATTATCCTGATATTTCCATCACAATTGCTTTTCCTTCTTGCAGGTGAAAAATATGTTGAAGCGGCTCCAATTTTACAGGTGATCGTTTTTTATGGATTCTTCCTTCCATTTATAAAACAATTTGGAAATGTTACCGACGTACTTGGAAAGCCTCATATCAACTCCATATTAATGGCTGTTTTTGCATCGTTTAATATAGCTTTAAACATTCTGGCCATTCATTATTTTGGATTATACGGCGCTGCTT
>CAMPIQ010000226.1 GCA_946886475.1 uncultured Chitinophagales bacterium
GACGGCATACGAGATAGGAGTCCGTCTCGTGGGCGGAGATGTGTATAAGAGACAGGTATCTACCATGCCAATGCTATTATTGAAGGCCTGTCAACCGCACCAGGAGTTTCTGCTCCGGTAAAACAGCAACTGATTGGTGAGGCAAAATTCCTAAGGGCTTATTGTTATTTTTATCTTGTGAATTACTTTGGTGATGTGCCACTTGTTTTAAATACGGATTTCAAAACAAACACATCGCTTCCAAGAACTTCTCTAAATGATGTTTATGCAAAAATCATAGAAGACCTTTCCGAAGCACAATCAGCCCTGGGTGATAATTATCCAACGGCGGAAAGGATCAGGGCCAATAAAACGGCAGCAACTGCTTTGCTGGCAAGGGTTTATTTATATCGCGGCGACTGGGTTAAAGCGGAAGCGGAAGCTACCAAAGTCATCAGCAACACAAACTATCAATTATTGACAGATCTGAATGCTATCTTCCTGAAGAATAGTTTAGAAACGATCATGCAGTGGCAAACCACCAATACTTCAACTACAGGCGTCAATACCTGGGAAGGTTTTAGCATTGTACCGGCCACACCAACCTCCAACACCGGTTACTATGCCTATGATAGTTTTCTGGCAGCTTTTGAAACCGGGGATCAAAGAAAGAACTCCTGGATCAAAGCCATCACCATTAGTGGCAATACTTATTATCACCCATATAAATACAAGATAAGAACAGGATCACCGGTTTTAGAATATTCAATGGTGTTAAGACTGGCTGAACAATATCTTATAAGAGCAGAAGCAAGAGCACAGCAAAATAATTTAGACGGCGCCAGATCTGATGTAGATAAGATCAGGCAAAGAGCTGGATTGATTGGGTTGTCCTCCCTGCTAACCAAAGATCAATTGTTAGAAGCAATAGCACAGGAAAGAAGGATTGAACTGTTTGCAGAAGGCGGACATCGCTGGTTCGATTTAAAGAGAACAGGCCAGGCGCTGACTGTGCTTACTCCAATCAAGCCAAATATCACTTCAAAAGATCTTCTGTACCCGCTACCTCTGGATGCCATGCTTACAAACCCCAACCTGGTTCAGAACCCGGGGTATAATTAAATATTACAACTGGGGCGGCTACAGGTCGCCCCGGTTATTAAATAACATAAAATGAATATCAAATATTTTTTCGCATTTATATTCCTAACATTCATTTATGCAGCTGATGGGCAGGAAAAACTGACCATTACACCTGATAAGCCGGAAAGAGGACAGGTAATTACCATTCGTTATAATCCCTCAGCACCTGGAGCAACCATTCCGGTAAATGCAGAAAAAGTTGAAATGGTGTTTACCTATTCAAATTTTTATGAAGTGCCGTCCAAACTCAGCATGCAGAAAAACGGCAACGTATGGGAAGCGAAAATTCCATTGGCCCGCTATGCTACTTATGCTACTTTTTACTTACAAAGCGGTGAGATAAAAGACCAGCCTGCGGCTGATCAGCATTATGCAATAGCAGTATATGATAATGGCCGGCGCGTTAAGAGCGGCTATTTATACGAGGGGTACAGCATTTCCGCGCAAACGGGTAAGGTACCTGATCTTACCACAAGACAGGCAAAATTATTTGCAGAGGAACTGGAGCACTATCCTGATAATTATGAAGCGAAACTTCGATTATTAAACTACAGGATCTCTAAAGCAACAGGAGCAGAAAAAGAAAAGCTTACACGTGAAGCAGAAGCAATCATAGCTGCAAAGTTTTATGAAAACCCCGGTAAGATGGGGTTTATGAACAGCACCACCATGGGCTATCTGATTATTGGCCAGAACAGCCGTCTTGATTCTATCAGGCAGGTAGTAAAGATGAAATACCCGGACACGGAAGCCGGTTATGAATTGCGCATTTCGGATATAACCAAAGAAAAGGACAAGGCTAAAATGGAACAGCAACTTTTGGCATTGTTAAAAACAGAGAACAAGGCAAACAAAGAATATTTAAAATCGGCTCATGAAGCTTTGATGAGGTATTATGTTTCGAAAAAACAAACCAACAAAGCTTTATATCATTTAAATAAATCAGGAGATGATAATTCACCTTACCGGGCACGGACATTGAAGCAAAGAGCACAACTTTTTTATGAGGCCGGAATTGCACTTGACACTGCTTTGAGTCTGGCAAACAGGTCCCTGTCCATTGTTGATTCTTTCCCGATAGGACTGATCCGCTTTTTTCCTGAAACAGGACATATACCTTCTTTTGTTGATAATGAAACCAGGATAAAAGAGATCAATAAGGCAAAAGGTAATTTGCTTTCGCTGATCAGCCTGATACAATTAAAGCAGGGAAAAAGGACAGATGAAAATATAAAAGAAGCGCTGAAAGTTTCTTCTGATAATGAAACGCTGTCTAATGCAGGCGAATACTTCCGTAAAACAGGAGACAGTCAGTTAGCATTTGAAAACTATAAGAAAATTATGTTTCAAACACCGGAGGATACCATTTCAGCAAGGAAAATGAAAGAGACTTATCTGGAATGGAATAAAACTTCAGAAGGACTGGACACGCACATTGCAGAACTGAATACACATTGGCAGCTTGAAATGCTGAAACAGCTCAGGAAAGAAGTCATTAACATTTCAGCGCCTGATTTTGTTTCTGCCCTGGTTGACCTGAAAGGACAACCTGTATCAAAAGACGCATTGAAAAATAAAATTGTTGTACTGGATTTTTGGGCAACATGGTGTGTTCCCTGTATGCATGAAATGCCCTATTTGCAAAGAGCTTATGACAATTTCAAAAACGACCCGGATGTAGTTTTCATGGTCATTAACAGCGGTTCTAAAAACAGTCTGGCAGACGCACAGGGCTGGTGGGGCAATGAAAAATATAGCTTCCCTGTATATTATAACAATGATCCAATGATCGGGGATAAATTAAAATTCAATGTGATCCCTGCTCTTTATATTATTGACCAGGCAGGTAATATACGATTTAAAACTATTGGCTTTGAAGGGCCGGTAATTGAAAGAAAGGTTATAGCTGCCATTAATTTATTAAGGGAAGGAAATCTTTGATGTTTTAGCGAAACCAATATAAAGAGGCAGTGGTGAACACTGCCTCTTTTTTTGGAAGTGCATGGCATCAGTTGTACTTAATCTGTATAAGAACTATTGATGATTGCCAGACATATTTTGGAAACTACTAATGGTAGCCATAGGGAGTTCCTCCTTTTAAAGTACAGGTAAATAAGCTGATAAAATATCGTCACAATGAAAATCGTCAGAAAACTAATTTATACCCTAAAGCAAAATCCAGCAACTGATCTGGAATCAATAAAGAAAAATTTCCCGGATATACGCGAAGAGGAATTCTGGGACATATATGCCCTGTGCAGGTCTTTTACCATGACCTCTGTAGAAAGAATGTATTCTTTGTACCAGGCGGTGGGGTATATTATCAATAATAAATTGGAAGGCGACCTGATTGAATGTGGTGTATGGAAGGGTGGCAGTGCCATGTTGATGGCTACATTCCTTTCCAACAGGAAAATCTATAACCGTAAGCTGATCCTCTACGATACTTATGAAGGCATGTCTGATCCTACAGAAGTTGATAAGGATTTTAACGGGGTACCTGCAGCCAAACAATTAGAGAGCTCTGTTAAGAATGATGATAGTATGATCTGGTGTTATTCAACTTTTGAGAA
>CAMPIQ010000227.1 GCA_946886475.1 uncultured Chitinophagales bacterium
GAGTTTACGAGAGAGACCGGTGATGAAACCAAGGCGATGATGGAATTCCTGCTGGGAAATCCATTTACATTTCCTGAAGTATGGCATACAGTAGCCTATGCGTCGTCGATCTTCATTTTTATTCCATCTATTCTCGTCATCATGTTCATAACAAATGAATATACTTTTAAAACACACAGGCAGAATATTATTGACGGATGGAGCCGTAATCAGTTCATGTCAGCTAAAATGATCGATGTGCTGATCATATCTCTTATTACTACTCTTATTTATATCCTGGTAGCATTAATGATTGGATACCTCAACATCGATGAAAGCGATGGTAATATGTGGGGCAAGACTGAATATATATTTTATTTTTTCCTGCAAACCTTCTCACAGTTGTCAATTGCTTTTCTCATTGCTTTTTTAACAAGAAAAGCATTTATAGCGCTGGGCATTTTTCTTTTTTATAAAATTATACTTGAAAAGGTACTGGTAGGACTTGCTGTATGGAAAGCAGATGATATCGGAAGGTTCTTACCGTTTGAGGTTTCCAACCGGATTATCCCCGTGCCTGCCTTCGTAGGAAGGTTTGGTAAAGAAGGATATACCAATATGCTTGCTGAAGTGAATGAGCACATTATTTATACCATCATCCTGATCATTCTTACCTGGGCATTATGTTTCAGGTTGAATAAAAAGAGAGATTTATAGTGAAGTTGCCGGATTAACCGGTTGATGAGTTGAAATAATTTTTCGATCTATAATATTTGAAGGGACCGCTGGTCCCTTTTTATTTTTCAAACCAAATAATCCATGATCGTCCTGTTATCATTTCCCCTTGGAAATAAATTATGGCTTTCTGCATGTCTTTCAATAGCTTTTCCCAATTCAAATAACAATTCTTCATCTTCAATGCTGCCAGTCCAGTGCCTGATACTTTTTACCAGTGTCAGAACCTGGGGTGGCTGATCTATCCCATTATATTCCCTGAGGTACGCACTATAGACATCGTCTTTCTCACGGATTATATTATAAAATGCCAGGGCTCCCTTATACACAATTACTACTTCCATCTTTCTGAGCTTTCATCTTATTTTACAAACACAGTGCCTGTTAAAATTGTAGAAATAATATCGCAGAACTGATAAAGCAGGCATTAATTTGCAGTAAATTCTAAAATATATACATGAACTGGATTGAAACTATAGGATATGTGGCAGCCATTTCTACAACTATATCTTTTATTCCACAAGCCATGAAAACCATTCAGACAAAAGATACCAGTGGTATTTCACTGGGAATGTATGTGGTATTTACATTTGGCGTACTGATGTGGCTCCTTTACGGTTGCTTAAGTATTAATTATCCCATAATCGCAGCCAATGTCATAACACTTTTTCTGGCCGTTACGATACTGATATATAAATTGAAGTATAAATAAACAGGAATTATTAACGGGTAGCCATGAACAATAACGTGAAAAAATAAACCCCCGCTGATAACAGCAGGGGAACAACTAAAAACACAAGCCTGATTTCGGTATGTTAATGAATAAATCCGGATGGGATCTTCATGATTCATAATTACCGCGGCATCTTCTCATCCCCGGATCAATCCGGTTTTTTCCCGTCCAAAAATGTATTGATGGTACTTATACTGGCACCTTTGCCATTGCCTTCATCTTTAATCTGATAATTGCTGTAAAAGTTCTCAACTGTAGATGGGCTGTTGTATAATTCCATATTGCGGCGGATGTAGGCCGGAACCGAATCAAACTCATTATTTGGATCACCAGCATTTAAATTGAACGACAGGTTGCGCAATTTCTGTAGGCGTTCTGCTGCTCTCCTTTTTTGTTCCTCCTCCGCGTCTCCGGCTTTACGGAGTTCATCGGTTGAAGTGTTTTGAATGTCCCCGCTTTTTTCGGGTTGAGTTTGATGATTCATTGGCGCATCCGCCGCTGGAATGTCATTTCGTATCACCAGCTGCATGTCGATAATTTCCGGATCTTCAACTTTTGCAACGGGTGCCGGAACCGGTTCTTCTGCAGTTTTGGAAGTAGATACTTCCGGTTTGGATTCTGCGTAGATATTGGATGGCCTGGCCAGGTAACCTCCAGACACTGCAGATGTCTGGGAAGAATTTTTATTTCTATCTGAACTTTTATTATCTGAAGCTAATACAGACTGGCGTAGTTTATCAAATTTGTCATCCAGCCATTGTTTTTTTCTTTCCAGTTCTTTCCTTTCTTCGTCGGCCTCCTCTTTTTCGTCCTTTATCTTCAAATGTAAATGAACGGCAGCAGTTTCCTCTTCCTCATTTTCCCCCACAAAATTCACAGTATTCAAATGAAGATCAGCTTCTGCATCATTCATTACCGGCATGGGTATTTCAGTGAAACTTTCCTCATCAACTAACCGGGGTGCAAGAATATCCTCAAATACGGGTGCGGTGGTGGCTTTCGGCTTTGGGTTGGGGTCTTCTCCCAAAACCATTACGATTTTTTCATCTTTGGTTTCCTGTTTCTTTGGCGACTTCTTTTCCGTAAAAGGATCCTTATGTTGAAATCCCGTTGCAATGAGGGTAATTCCGATCTGGCTTCCCAATGTATTATCATATCCAAGTCCCAGGATCACGTCCGTATCATCGCCGGCCTGGCTCAATAAATAATTCTGAATTACTTCCACTTCATCCATAGTGAACTCATGCTCGCCTTCGGCGGAGTTGATATTGATCAGGATCCATTTTGCACCTTTGATCTCATTATCATTCAGCAATGGTGAATTCAACGCTTCTTCAATAGCCCTTTGTGCACGGTTGTCTCCATCGCATGATGCATTACCTAAAATGGCGACACCTCCGTTCTTCATTACGGTGCATACATCTGCAAAGTCAACGTTGATCTGGCCGGTGCTGTTTATTACATCAGTGATACATTTAGCTGCAGTAGCCAGCACATTATCTGCCTTGGCAAAGGCTTCACGCATTTTTAAATTACCAAACTGATGACGCAATTTATCATTGCTGATCACAAGAAGCGTATCAACATATTGCTTCAGGTTTTTAATTCCCTCTTCCGCCTGCAATTGTCTTTTCTTCCCTTCATAAGTGAATGGAGTGGTAACTATACCTACAGTTAGTATTCCAAGGTCTTTACAAATCTTTGAAATGATAGGAGCACCACCTGTACCGGTTCCGCCACCCATTCCTGCAGTTACAAATGCCATCTTGGTATTCACTTCAAGGATGCGTTTGATTTCTTCCAGACTCTCTTCTGTTGCCTGCCTTCCGATCTCGGGGTTGGCGCCGGCACCTAATCCCTGGGTAAGATGAGGACCCAGCTGAACTTTATTTGGTACCATGCTTTGCGCGATGGACTGTGCATCTGTATTACAAATTATAAAATTGACACCTTCTATATTTTGCGAATACATGTGATTAACTGCATTGCTTCCACCACCACCGATTCCGATGACTTTAATTATGGAAGATTTTTCCTTAGGAAGATCAAAATGGATCATAGTTTCTGATTTATGACGTTACAACGATTAGATGATTATTTATTTTTTGTTGGATCGATGGGGTAGAGTTCAAAGTTCAAAGTTCAAAGTTCAAAGTCAGGTCGTTTACAGAATTCAGCGTTTTTCAGGTTATCTGTAATGGAATTGATATGACAGCTTTTTAAT
>CAMPIQ010000228.1 GCA_946886475.1 uncultured Chitinophagales bacterium
GAATTTCTTCCTGCCTTTGCCAAAATGTTGCCACACTACATTTCCATGAAACACACCCGGCAATTTTTTCAAAGCCATTCTTTTTCCGCTGAACTTTTTCTTTTTATGAAAAAGCATCCAGTCAAACAATCCCAGATGGGCTTTGAAAATGGCAATGAAATAACCGGCATCCCCGCTCAACAAACCTTTGACCGCCGATACCTGGTCAAGCATGATGCGGTATGGGATCTTCCACCATTTTTCATTCCAGCATAAATTTTTTGCCAGCAGGATCTGATTATTCCTGAAATTCAAAAAAGTTTTTTTGGAATTACCTCTTGGCAGTGTGCCGCCACCAACGTGATATACCGCGGATTGCGGGCAACAAAAGATCTTGTACCCTGAAAGATGAATGCGCCAGCAAAGATCAATTTCCTCCTGGTGTGCAAAGAAATATTCATCAAAGCCATGCAACTCATGATATACATTACTTTTAATGACCATGGCAGCACCGCTGGCCCAGAATATTTCGCTGGTAGTATCATACTGGCCCTTATCCTCTTCACAATAATCAAATATTCTTCCGCGTGCAAAAGGATATCCATAATAGTCCAGCCACCCTCCTGCCCCACCTGCATATTCAAATAATTGCCTGTCATTAAAAGCAAGCACCTTGGGCTGACATACCGCATGCTCAGGAGATAACTCCAGTACATCTATAAGAGGCTGCAACCAGTTACTGGTTACTTCAACATCTGAATTCAGTAATACATAATAATCTGCCTGCACCTGTTTCAAGGCTTCATTGTATCCCTTTGCAAAGCCAAAATTCTTTTCAAGTACCACCAGTTCCACATTGGGAAAATGTTGCCGGAGGTATTCAACAGAATCATCTGTTGAACCATTGTCAGCAACAATGATCCTGCAACCGGGATAGGATGTTGTTAACACGGAGGGAAGGAAACGGGTAAGGTGATGTTTACCGTTCCAGTTCAAAATAACAATGGCTACAGATGGTAAGCTCAATAACAAATTATTTGATCAAAAATAAGAGAAGCGAATATATACTTATTATTTTCGGAACATGTTTCAACTGTTTAACTGGCGTACCGTGCTGGCCATTATTGCCATTGCTATTGTAAGTGGTACGATTTGGTACTCCTCTTATCTTGCTGATAAAATTGCAAAAGAGGAAAAACAGAAAGTAGATGCCTGGGTGGAGGCCAGCAGCTTACTGGCCAGTCCAACCTTTACCGGAGATACCCGGCTAAACCTGCGGGTGATCAATGACAATACCGATATCCCCATTATTTATACCAACGAGCGTGACAGCATCATTGAATATAAGAACCTGGACTCACTGAAGCTTGCAGAGGACTCTATCAGCTATCTCTATGATATGCTCAAAGAACTCAAAAAGGAAAATCCACCCATCACCTGGAAAGACCCTTTCGATTCCACGCATATCAACAGGTATTATTATGGACATGGACAGCTGCTTGATGAAGTACGGTATTACCCACTGGTTCAATTATGCATTGTTGGATTATTTATACTGATCACCATACTGGCACTGCGTGGTAATTACCGCTCCACCCAAAACCAGGTATGGGCCGGGATGGCCAAGGAAACGGCCCATCAGCTAGGCACACCGGTATCCTCCCTTGAAGGCTGGGTGGAGATACTGAAGGAAACGCATACGGGAGAAAGTTTTGTGGGTGAGATTGAAAAGGATGTGAGCAGGTTGAGACTGGTATCGGACAGGTTTGGTAAGATTGGCAGTAAGCCCCAGCTGGAGGAAAGGAATATCATTGAGCAGATCAATAATATGGTGGAATACATCCGCAAAAGATCGGGAGGCAAGGTTAGTTTTACGGTTCATGTTCATGACAAGGAAAGGATCCCCGTAAAAATTTCCGCTCCTTTGTTTGACTGGGTAATAGAAAATCTTTTGAAGAATGCGCTAGATGCCATGGAAGGGAAAGGTGCCATTCATATTGACATCCGCGAATCGGACAAGATGGTGACCATTGATGTTAGCGACACAGGCAAGGGCATAAGCAGTCAGAATATCAATAAGGTGTTCAAACCTGGTTTTACAACCAAGAAAAGAGGATGGGGACTCGGTCTCAGTCTGTCAAAAAGGATCATTGACCAGTATCATAAGGGTAGCCTTACCGTTAAAAGTTCCGAACCCGGGAAAGGAACAACTTTTAGAATTGTATTGATAAAACAACAGTAGGAGAAAGTTGCCTGAGTGAGGGATATTCCCCCTACTCTGTACACACATACAATTGTTTTGATAAAATATATACATTTGCAACCCCAATGGAATGCGGAGAAACAGGATGAAGAAAAAGTGTAAGGCACTCTCGCTCTCTTTCTCCACTGTAAATCTGCCCGGGTGGCGAAATTGGTAGACGCACCACCTTGAGGTGGTGGCGCCGGAAACGGTGTGCTGGTTCGAATCCAGTCTCGGGCACAAAGACCCCGTTTCAACGAAGTTGAGGCGGGGCTTTTTGTTTTCGGAGTGTGGCAAGCTCGCTTGCCTAAGCGCAGAAAATAAAAAGCCACGAGGCCGACGCAGGAGGCCGGGGTCTTTGGTTAAGCCCCTCGTGAGAGTAACCTGGATCATGAAATAATCCAGTCTCGGGCACCAGATAGAAAATGAGGATCACATTTGTGGTCCTTTTCTTTTTGCAGGCTTCCTTATTACAATGAAACGCTGGTTGCCTGCAGGCAGGCGTTTCACCCTGTGCTGTTGATAAAGTTTTTGAAAATGGCCGGCAACCGGTTTTGTTTTTTGTTTTGTCAATCCGGCGCATCATCAGCAAACGCCGGTTCCAAGAACCATCTTCGCCCTCTGTGAAGGCCTGGATAGGCTTTCCACGCTTGTAAATGTTTCAACGGATTCAGGGGCTGGCCCACCGGAAACACTACAACCAAGATCAATTGAACCAATTGCCGATAAATTACAGTTGGTGCAGCTAAGCACAATAACAGGAGAAAACAAAAGTAAAGGTTACAGTTTTGATGCTGAAACGAGAAATGAGGGTTGAGCGATCCGGCAAAAGAATTCCAATCTGAAGAGAGTTTATACTTATTAAATATGTGATCCTCTTATGCTGAATTTCCGGGTTTTAAAAGTATGAAGCTTTCAAGCAAGCGATTTCGCCTTGCAAAACTGCAAAAATATTTTTGCTGTTTCCATGCTTTCCTTAAAAGAGACAGGCTTGGTGATATAAGAATAAGCTCCGATCTGCAAACATTTTTCTTTCTCTAAAGGGTTGATCGAGGTTGAATAAATAATAACAGGAATATCTTTAAAACGTTCGTCGGCTTTAAGCTTTTTTAGCGTTTGTGTACCGTTCATTTTAGGCATGTTCAGGTCCAGCACAATCAGACATGGAGTAAGTGAAGCTTCAAAATTTCTCTCAAGAATACTACAGGCATGCTCTCCATTTTCTGCTGCCCATATCACGCCTTCTGCACCAAGAATTTTCATTGCATCCTGCACGATGGATATGTCCTCTACATCGTCATCTGCCAATAGAATTTTTCGCATTTGCATATCGCAATTTTAATTGCTTAATAAATTTGTTGGTAAGGAAACAAAAAAACTGGGCCCTTCTCCTTCCTTGCCTTCAGACCTGATTTGTCAAACGTGTATTTGCACA
>CAMPIQ010000229.1 GCA_946886475.1 uncultured Chitinophagales bacterium
CATCGGTACGCAGGGAAGCACCTAACATATATTTTCCATCCCAATTAAAACTGCCACGAAGAAAATATGATTCTGAGTATTCCTTGTAATATGAATTAAGTGAAGGAATGCTAAAAGTTGAACCATAAGATGAAGCAGCGCCAGGCCCATAAATTCCCGCTGCCGATGAAAATCCTAAAAGATCATAACCAAAATTGCGGTTCTCTATGGAATAAAAACTTTGCCCCAGTGTTGCTGTTGCTTCCAATTTTTTCCAGTTTCCTGTATACGTTAAATAGTTATCCAAATTATAATTAAAACTTTCAGATAATCTTACTGCTCCTCTACCATTTGGACTACCCAGGTAAGTAAATGGAGAACTGTAGGAATAGCTGTTTCCATCACCCTTATTGCCAGCAATCAAAGAATTGAAAGAGAAATTCTTATTAAAAGTCATATCAACCGTAACGGTAGCTGTCAGATTGTTGTCCTTGGCAAGATTGTTATTATCGTTCATAGTGCCAACAGGGTGCTGTTGAAACCCAACATAATATCCATAACCGCCATTAGAATTCAATACAGGTTCTTCAGGCGTATCGGGACGTGTTTGAAGACCCTGCACCAGAGGATAAGAATATCCATTTCTGATATTGCGGTTAAAAGCCAGGTTGCCACCAATTTTCAACCAGTTGTTTATTTTTTGCACAAGGTCTATCCGCCCGCTGTACCGGTCAAATTTTCCTGTTCCCAGAGCATTTTCTTCTCCATAATGACCAACAGACATATAATACCGGGTTTTATCGCTGCCACCATTCATACTTACCTGAAGGTTATTTACACCGGCATTTTTATTTTTTATTTTATCAATCCAGTTAATACTGCGGTCTTCCATTGATAAATTATTGATAGCATTATTCAGGCTGTTTTTTTCGGTATTTAACTGCGCAACCTGAGCGGCCGAAAGTCCACCGGCCGCTATCAGTGCTTCGATATCAGAGATCCGGTGCTGTCTTGCTTCTACAAATACTGCTTTATAATCTGCAGTACCCAGCACACCGCGCGAAGTGGGTACATTATTAAAGCCGAAATAACTATTTACATTAAAAGTTGCTTTAGAATTGAACCTGCCTTTTTTTGTGGTAATGAGAATAACTCCGGTAGAACCCCTTGCCCCATAAATAGCGGCTGAAGCCGCATCTTTCAGCACTTCAACAGATTCTATGTCCTGCGTATTAATAGCATTAAGATTAAAAGAATTATTATCAACAATTAACCCATCAACCACAATGAGCGGGTTAGACTGAAAAGCAGAGGCAGACTGAACTCCCCGAATCTGTATTGTTTTTGAAGCGTGGGGTGTACCCTCATTGCTGGCAATGAATAAACCAGGTACACGGCCTTGCAGGGCTTCCGCAAAATCACTTACCACATTTTTTTCCGGTGTCAAAGCCTGGGCCTGCACTTTGGATATAGAACTGGTTATTTTATTACGGCTTTGCGAACCATAACCAATTACCACCACTTCTTCATTGGCCTTAATGGACTTCATAAGGCGAATGGCAGGAATTGTTGTTTCTGATGGGGACAATACTAATTCCTTTGCTCCAAATCCCACTGAGGAAATAATAAGGATAATAGGCTTATTGCTGGCATCGACCTGCAAAGTAAACTGCCCGGCTGCATCTGTTATGGTGCCAATTTTAGTTTTTTTTATCTGTACAGAAATACCGGGAAGTGGCTGTCCAGTTTCTTCATCAATCACAACACCCTTAATGGTTTTTTGCTGGGCCATTAGTGCCAGTGGAAGAAATAACACAAGGCAACACCAGACCAGAAGTTTTAGTATTCTCATAATGTTTTATTGGTTGCTTAACAAATTCGTACAAAACAGAGTTAACATATTATTAAGTTGGATTATTACTTAATACGCCAACAGGATAATAATTGGGGCAAACTACCTTAATTTATACACGAAAAAATTTAGAAGCAGAATATTGCCAGAATGTTTTTCATATGAATATCTTAGCCTTATGTGGGGTAAAAAAAATAAGGTAGCAATTGGGTTTGGTAAACTGATCATATTGTTCTTAGCGTTCCACATTTTCTGGCTGGTATTTTATATCTTATCTGAAAATCCGAATATAAAACCCGGAATGCATCATTTGTACTTAAAAACCACTCTTATAAATACAATTGGATTTGCAGCATTCTGTTTTTCAGCTTTTTTTTTATTTCCGTTTTTTATTTCCAAACAAAAATTCCTGTTGCTGATCCTTATTTCATTATTTGTAATTGTCAGTCTTGGTTATTTACAATATTCAGCACAGGACTGGCAGATCTCACCTTTTTTACAAAAGAAAGCTGAAACCATTGCACCGGTTAATCCAAAAGGTAAAATCTCCATGCCCGCCGTAACCCTGAAACAATCCATAGGTGCACCTGTGCGGGCAATGCTTAACATATTAGTTTATTTATTATTGGGTATGGGCTATGCGTATATGAAAGACTGGATTGTAAAAGATAGACGTGCGAGAATATTAGAAAAAGAAAAAATACAGGCTGAACTGACACTCTTACGTTATCAATTAAATCCACATTTTTTATTTAATACCATCAATGATATTTATTACCTGGCTATCATTAAATCTGACAAAACCGCCGACGCCATTTTAAAAGTATCAAATCTCTTGCGTTACGTTCTGAATGAAAAAGAAGAATGGGTGCCACTGGAAAGAGAAATAGATCATTTAAAAGAATTTATCAGATTGCAGCAATTCCGCTTCCCTGATCAATATATTAGTTTGAACATGGAAATAAAGGATGACATCAGTCATTTTCAAATAGCGCCATTATTGCTTATTACTTTTGTTGAAAATGCGTTTAAACATGGAGAGCCAGGCACCTTTGAAGAACCAATCCAAATTCATTTGAAGATTATTGATAAACTCATTGATTATTTAGTAATCAATAAAATCAATTATAATGGTACAAAAGACCTGACCACAGGTATAGGTCTGAATAATTTGAGAAGAAGGATTTCACTGCTTTATCCTGAACGTCACCATTTAATAGTAGAGGAAGACAATAATAATTTCAGTGCGCACCTTCAAATTCAATTATCATGATAACAGCAATAGCCATAGATGATGAAATGAATGCGCTTGGAATTATCAAGGAATTCAGCCAGCGCATTGCTGATCTTGAACTGATACATACTTTTACCGACCCCACCAGGGCATTGCATTATACCACTGCTGCTAAAAAATCCATTGACCTTGTTTTTCTTGATATACAAATGAGCCGATTAAATGGCCTGACCCTGGCTGAACACCTGCCCCGGAATTGCCGGATCATTTTAACCACTGCTTATCCTGATTACGCTTTACAGGGTTACGAAATGGATGTAGTTGATTATTTGTTAAAGCCATTCTCATTTGAAAGATTTGAAAGATCCATTCAAAAAGTACGCTTATTACCGGGAATGGCCTCTGATGATGGTTACCGGGATCAAAAGAAGATCAAACCATCAGGGGATGATTTTATTTTTGTCAGAACTGATTATAAAACCATTAAGGTCAGGAT
>CAMPIQ010000230.1 GCA_946886475.1 uncultured Chitinophagales bacterium
ACATTATTGGCTGCGCAAAAACCTTGTTCATCGGGCGTGTCGCAAAGGCCTTCAACGAATGGCCATCCATAATTTCGGTTTCGTTCAATAATATTGATCTCGTCATCGGTTGATTCTCCATGCTCGGAACTATACCATCTGCCCATGGCAAATACAAGCCCCTGGGGATTGCGGTGACCAATTGTCCATACGGCATTGCCATAGGGATTATCGGCCGGTATGCTTCCATCCAGGTTAACCCGCAGCACCTTACCATTCAGCGAAGCCGGATCCTGGGGAAGATCAAAACGCAGATTGGCGTCGCCGGTGGTGGCATATAGTTTCATATCAGCACCGATCATCAGCCTGCTTCCATTATGTATAAAATCACCACCGATCTTTCCTACAATACCATCCACCATGGTAAAAGGGGAATGCAGTGTGGTACCATCATAAGTATAGCGCACAATTTTTTCCATGTAATCGCCTTCATCGTCAAAATAATTGTACACCAGGTAAACAAATGGCTGGCTACTGAACTGCGGATGCAGGGCCATTCCCATCAGACCATTGAAATTGGTTGTTGAGGCCACCTCACTGATGGTGGCTACCGGAATAACCTGTCCTGTCTGCGGATTCATCCGCTTCACCCTTCCTTCCCTTTCTGTGAACCAGATAAAATTATCCGGCCCCCAAAGGATCTCCCAGGGAAAGTTGAGTGTATTGTTGAGCACCCTGGTATTGATGTTTCCCCGCGTTTTTGATGCAGCAAGTGGTGCTTCTTCCATATTGCCAACCGGCCTGATATCATTTTTTTTACAACCGGCTAATAAGATGATCCCGAAAAATAAAGTGGAATACTTTTTCATAAATTCATTTTTTGATGATGAACAATTAAATGATTCCTCCGGTGGATGAAGCGGCAACACAAATGAATACGAGCGTTGAACAAATAAGACCATTATAATTAAAAGAAAAAGAGAAAGAGAGCGGATTAGGCCGCTCTCTTTCTCTTTTCTCTTAAACCGGACAGGCGTAGTAATTACATGGTAGTATGGCACTCAATGGTAAGATCGAGCTCCACATTATCCGCCGTTTTGCCTTTCAATTTTACTGTTGATTTTGGCTTGGAATATTTCAGGTCGACAGTACCCGAACCCTGCTTTTTGAATGAATTGCTGTAAAAATTTGAAGTCTGGATGGTATAACTTTTAGTGTTAGCGCCAAACAATTCACCAAAGGAAACGGTAACCAGGAATTCATCAGTGGTTTTATCGCCTGTTACATCGCCTATCATCAGCTGCACGCTTGAAAGTTCATTTGGACCCTTACCTTCTTCCGAGTACTGGGTACCAAAAACATTTTCACCTGCAATGCCATGACTGCAACAGGTGGTTTTACAGGATGCCGTATACGTTCCGGCCATATCACCACCGGTTATCACAAGCTTGATGTTGGCACCTTCCCCACCCGCATTTGCATTGGTTGTTTCCTTTGCATCTGAGGAAGATTCATTGGTTTCTTTTGCCTGGTCCTGAGACGTACTATCTCCACAACTCATTAACATGAACGTGGCCGCACTCATTAAAAACAATTTCTTAAGCATGCTTACTGAATTTTTAAATGTTTTAAAATGTAATTGTCATATGGAAGGGACGAATGAGTCCGAAAAAAATTAATCTCCTATGAATATAAGATAACAAACTATTTTTAAAAACATTAATGTAATGGCTGAGGTTTTAATAAATCTGCCGGATGTTATTTATTGAATGATACCTTCAATAATTTTTGCCTCCAAACATCCCAAAGCTATACGCAATCCTGAATCCAACAGAACTAAGCGTATGTTCAGCTCCTGCCCTGTCAGTTTCATATTTGATGCCGAAAGAAAATGCATTGCCCCGCTCTCCCACTTCCAGACTGTAACCGCCTTCAATGGCTGCAGCCAATCCATCCTTGTGGTCCACCTCCTCAAATGCGGTCATATTCATCACCTTGCAATAGCCCAGTGCCGGCTTTAAATAAAATCCGGTTTTGGTTTCGCTGAAAATATATTTATATCCCAGCTTCATGGAAAAATAAGAACGTCCATTGGGTGAAGTAAAATAAGGTTCTCCATCCTCCTCCGGAAAAACCACAAGATCCATCAGGTCAAGTGTTATACTTTGACTGCCCTCTTCATTTACAGGAAATTCCCAGGTGGCAAACAAACCCAGACCCGGCCTGTAATTACCGGAATTCTTTCCAACTAATTTATTAACTGAAAGCTGCGCATGCAGTGATATGGATGCAAAAAGCACAGCAAGAACCAATAAATATTTTCGCATAAGGTTAGTTTGGTGCAGATTTTCTGAAAATAAAAAAACAACAGTAAATAATAAAATAATTAAGGGTTCATTTTATCGAAATTTCAAAACATTTTTTTAAATAAGAACATTTTCCGGAATTGATATTTCATTAACTTACCGGTCAACCTTTACGAAACAATTTTATAATCCGCGCAGGCCAGCCCTGCCTGTCAATTCATCTACTATGGCATTTCCATACAAAACCCTTTTGCTTTTCATTTTATGTTTTTGGTGTCATCAGCTTCTGGCACAGAACCATAACCTCCTGTGGTATAAAGGCAAAAAACTTTCTGATACCAGTATACTAACCAATTCGGGCCAGCGTGTAACATATTCTCCCCGCACCGGCCGGGTAAGGGTTTCCAATTCAACCAATACAAGCGCCATCAATAACCGGCTTCAGAACAGTGAAGCTTTTAAAAAGCAGGTGGTGCAGATCATTACGGGCGGAACGGCGGGTGCCAAAAATATTGATCTTGCCAACAGGGCCATTCAAACCATAGAAGAAGTGGACAAAATGATGCAGGAATCCATAAACTCAGTAAATGAAATTACCATAGATAACCTGCCGGGAAACAACAGCAGTTCAGCGTTGCTTCCGGAATGGGTGCAGAATTATTTTGATGAAGTGGTGAACTATGTGATCAGGGATAAAGCCAAAGAAAAAACAGTGCCTGAGGCCCCACCGGCGGTTTCCTTTGATTATTGTTTTCCCTGCGATGCAGAAAGAAAGCAAAAATATGCTGCGGATACAGCAAGGTATTTCAGCCAGTTTTCAAATGAACATGCCGGCATGATCTCTAAAGGTTTTAAAGTGATAGGATATTTTCAGCACCGCATATACAATGTGCTGCCCTATGATTCCATTTCAGCTGATCGCATGATCAACAAAATGCGAAGCGATATAGAATATCTGTTAAATGAGATATCCGGTAAGGTGTCCAAATCCTGGAACCTTTATAAAAATGATGCATCCAGGTTGCCGGTTCTTATTCAGCTTGTTCATGCTGTTACCAGGCAATTTCAGTTGATGGGCATGGCGGTACCTTCCTCTTTACCCGGACTTGAAGAAATTGGCAGAACACTATTAACAACCATGGCCGGTTATTTTGATGATGCCTTACAGAAAAGAGACTATCCGGTTCTGCTGAACATATCATGGTACATGGGTTTGATTCGGCAGGCTACACTGATA
>CAMPIQ010000231.1 GCA_946886475.1 uncultured Chitinophagales bacterium
GAAACTACCCAGCGATACATAATAAACCTTGGTATTGATATCAGAATAGATCAAAGAGGAAATGGTACGCAGGTCGCGTCCAAGATTTGTATTTGGATATTCCGCTTTTGTTGGATTAAGCCTGGACTGTTTGAAAATATAATCAGCAGAGGAAAGTGTTTCCGCCATGGTTTTATATAAATACTCTACCGGCTGTTCATCGTGATGATTTGTGTGGTTTTTTGAAATGTCTTTAAAGAATTTTTCATTGCTTGTTCCGAATAAACGCCTTGGATCTTTGAAAGCAAGCCCTTTATTGTTCTCCCCTTTTAATGCCAGGCTTAATACATCATCAATTTCCAGGGCCTGTGTTGGTTTACCACAACCATTACACTGCGCATCAAGATACCTTCCTATCCATCCCGTATTCAGGTATTCATTACTCTGACTTGCAGTATGCCAGATGTCCATGCTGCGAAAATGTGACCTGTCAGGGTTGGGATAACCCACGTTATTTAATATTCCCAACGATCCATCATGATAGGCATCGGCAAATGCTTTTAGTTCAGGATGTAATCCTGTTTCATCAGTCAGCGCGAGCGCTTTGGCTTTTTCAATTCCCAACCGCGGCCTTGACTTATAATAAATATCATTTCGCACAGGGATAACGGTATTCAACCCATCATTACCACCGCTCAATTGCAGTATCACCACCACCTTATTTCCCGGAGGCACTGCATTCCCGGTTTCAAAAGCCTTTAAAAATTTAGGCACAAAGAAGGATGCGGTTGCAAGAGAACCAACCTGCAGGAACTCCCGGCGCCTGATGTTGCCAGAACTCCTGTAGAGGGAATTTAGCTTTGAAACATCTTCATTTTTACCTGGCATAAAATATTTTATTTGATAAAATCATTAATTGTTTCGGGCGATTAGCACATCTGATATTCCGGTGTGCTCATGATCTGAATAGTAGCTGTTTTTAAAAAACTTTCCCTGCTGTTACTATCCGAGTAATTTTTGATCAGTTCTGCTTTATACCCCGGTTCAAGTTGTAACAAAGACAAGCTCAGTTCATTCAATAATCTTTCTCTTGGAATACTTTCAAAGTTCTTCAGGTAATCTTCCCAGTTAATATCAGCTTTGATGGACTGGCCGGCTCTTCCCATTCCTCTAACAGCCGGCTTGTTTTTTTCCATACCCATCATCTGGTCATCATCACTCTTTGGCTGAACATTGAATTCATCCACATCTGTGAAAAGCTTGGGTAGCCGCATTCTCATCATCAGCGTAGAGCTGTCTATCCAGGATTTTCCTCCCGGCCATCCTGCTACATTGGGTGGATAAAAAAGTGTTTGTCCCAATATGCGTTGTAAGAGTAATTGCGATTCTTCATTTACAAGTTCCATTGGCAATATCCTCCTGATACCTGCAAGGAGTTCAATGGGTGATTTTATTTTTTTCCCGATATTTTTTTCATCATAAAACCATTCGGAAGTAAAAATATCATCCATCAGTTTCGAGATATCATATCCTGACCTGTAAAACCGGTCACTAAGCCATTCCGTATGTTTTTTATCAATGACGTCATTTACAAAAAACCTGTAGATCTTTTCTGTAAGGAATTTTGCAGTTTGTTTTTGAATCAATAAAATATCAAGAACATCATCACCTTCAAAATTTCCGATTCTGCCAAAAATGGTTTTGCTGCCGCTGTCATGCTGAAACTTTCGAAAAATGAATTCACCTTTCACATTGGCGCCCCATCCTGTAAATGCCCTGGCGGCTTCTTTGATATCATTTTCTGAATAATTTCCCCTGCCCAGGGTGAACAATTCCATTACCTCCCGTGCAAAGTTTTCGTTTGGACTGTCTTTTCTGTTTTGATTTGCATTAAGAAAGTTGATCATTGCAGCAGATTTTGAAACTTCCCGCAAAAGATCCGCGAAGTTTCCAAGTGCATGTTGCCTGATCACTTTAAGCAGCTCCTGTTGAAAAAATATATTCAGGTTTCTTGCAGCAAAATGTCCATGCCAGAAGAAGGCCATTTTCTCTCTTAACTGTGCTTCACTATCAACCATCTGGTAAAGCCATAAAAGATTAAGGTTACGAATGCCTTCCCTGTTTTTCTGCTGCACCATTTTACGGTCGCCTTTTTCTCTTTGCTGCCTCTTTCCTTCTTCGCCTATTCCCTGCATCAGGCCTTTTAAATAATCATCGGCGGCATCAATAAATTCAGGCTTCTTGTCAGAAGCCGATTTCAGTGCTTTGTAAAGCTTATCCGGTTCCAGATCTTTTAATTGGGGAAGCTGGGAGGCTGCCGGACCAAAACCAGCGCGCCACATCAGGTGCTGGTTTTTAAGTTGCCTTGAGATCATTTAAATTATTTGGGTTGTGACTTGTTAAAATGGCTATTGTTTAACTGTAACGTGATAAAGGGTAATATATTTTTTTAATTTAGATCCATGCGGATACGTTTTTTCAAATACCTGTCTCCGTTTTTAATGTATGCAGGGGCGCTTCTGGCATTTATGTCCTCAGGATTCATTGTTTGGATACCCCTGATCTATGCCTGGTTTGTAATTCCGCTTGTTGAACTTTTTATAAGGCCGGATGAAACAAATTTGTCCGGAGCCGAAGAAGAAATCGCAAGGCAAAATAAATTGTATGATGTGCTTTTGTATTTAGTAGTGCCTTTCCAGTATTTTTCGCTGGCCATTTTTCTTTATTCCGTTACTTACCATCAGCAGCCATGGTATGATATTATTGGTAAAACCTTTGTAATGGGCCTGCTTTGCGGGGTAATGGGAATCAACGTTGGACATGAATTAGGACACCGGGCCAATAAATTCGAGCAGTTTCTGGCAAAAGCGCTTTTGCTTTCTTCATTATACATGCATTTTATTATCGAGCACAATAAAGGACATCATAAACGGGTGGCCACAAAAGAAGATCCTGCCAGCGCCAGGTATGGCGAATGGCTTTATGTTTTTTATGTGCGTTCAATTGTATTTAGTTATATCAGTGCCTGGCAAATTGCAGCCAGGGATGTACGCAAAAAAGGCTATCCTGTATTTTCCATTTACAATGAAATGATCCGGTTTCATCTTGTTCAGGCAGGGCTGGTGCTCATGATCTTTTTATTGTTTGGATGGTTAACATCACTATTGTTCCTCATTGCCGCTGTGCAGGGTATTCTGTTACTGGAAACCGTTAATTACATTGAGCATTATGGATTACAACGGAACCTGGCTGGAGATGGAAAATATGAAAGAGCCATGCCTGCCCACAGCTGGAACAGCAATCACGTTATTGGACGTGTAATGCTTTTTGAATTGAGCCGGCATAGTGACCACCATTATCTGGCCAGCCGTAAATACCAGGTATTAAGGCATCATGAAGATTCTCCTCAAATGCCAACCGGTTATCCCGGAATGATGCTGCTTGCAACAATTCCACCGGCATGGTTCCGTGTGATGAACAGGAGGGGTCCGTTAGCCAATCGTCAGGCTAAAGGCCAATAGCTAAT
>CAMPIQ010000232.1 GCA_946886475.1 uncultured Chitinophagales bacterium
TTATAAACCTGTCCACGAAGGATCTGGAAAAAGCAAAAAATTTTTATACCGGCCTTGGTTTCAGTATCAACCCGCAATTCACAGATGAAAAAGCAGCCTGTGTGGTAATTAGTGAAACCATTTTTGTTATGTTATTGAAGGAAGCGTTTTTTAAAACCTTTATTCAGAATAAAGAAATTACAGATACTTCCAAAAACACAGAAGTATTGGTTGCCCTTTCAGCGGAATCAAAAGAAAAAGTAAATGAAATGGCAGACAAGGCAATTGATTCAGGTGGATCAGCCTTTCGCGATCCTGAGGACCATGGTTTCATGTATACCAGAAGTTTCCAGGATCCGGATGGACATATCTGGGAAATAGTATGGATGAATACTGCACAGCAGGAAGGATGATAACAACTGAATTCCTTTGAAATATCCTGATAAAAAATGAAGCAGGAATATATTGAGATATGTATCTTTTGATACAGAATTAGTGGCCGGGGAAATTTTAATATTGTCTTGTCAACAGTTCACACTATTTATTACACAACCTAAAGACAAGATCATGAAAACATTAAAATGTTCCGATGTAGGATTTGACTGCCCTGGTGTTATTACAGCAAATACCACAGAAGAAATATTGAATCAGGCAGCCAAACACGCACTTGAAGTTCATGGTGTTCAGGTAACTCCGGCACAGGCAGCACAGATCTCAACACTGATCAAAGAAGAATAATTGAGATCATCTCATCAAATTATAAAAGGCTTAACTGCTATTAATGCAGTTGAGCTTTTTTGATTAAATTAGACTTCACTTTATTTCAACCTTGTGTTTATGAACCAATCTTCCCCACTGCTCAGCAAACTTGATTTTTTTACGGAACCCGGATTAAAAGATGAGATCATGCAATCGGGGGAAGTGGCCAGCTTCAATAAAGGCGATGTAATTGTAAAAGATGGACAATATGTAAAATTCCTTCCAATAGTTTTAAAAGGTACTATCAGAGTATTCCAGCAAAAAGGTGAACGGGAGATCCTTCTTTATTATGTACGCGCAGAAGAAACCTGCACAATGTCGCTGGCTGCAGCCTATTTTAATAATAAGAGCACTTCACATGGAATGGTAATGGAGCCGACTGAGGTATTGATATTTCCTGCTTCATTATTGAGCAGGTGGCAGCTCCTGTATCCTTCCTGGAATAAATATGTAATGAATATGTTCAGACTTAGGTATGATGAACTGATCGGATCATTTGAACGGGTGGCTTTTGAACATATAGATACCAGGGTAATGAAATACCTGAAACATAAAAGCCAGGTAGAAAAAAGCAGCATCTTAAATTTATCCCATCAAAACCTGGCGGATGAATTAGGCACAACAAGAGTTGTGATCTCAAGGATACTTAAACAATTTGAAAGAGAGAAAAAGATCAAGCAGTTAAGAGGTATCATTGAATTAAAGAAGCCACATTTTCTGGAGGTATAGTAACAGGATAAGTGCTCAGCCACCGGCCTTTAGCCATTGGTTTCAATGACCGTTTTGCCGGCCATGCTATTAACCGAACTTTTCTCAATGGCACGTGCTTCAGAAAAGGGAACCAGCATTTTTATTCCGCCTGGCAATTCTGCAATATATCCCTTTGACGTTATTCCAACCGGATCTAAAAAGGCATTGGCTTTGATCACCACATCACCGGCCTTTTGCGTTTTCAAAAGTTTCAGTTGTTTTCCTGCAATGGTTTTTTCCGGCAACACAGGAATTTTTTTTCTGTCTTCCTGTACAAAATCCAGGGGATCAATGGCACCGCCATAAGTGTAAATGCCAAAATGAAGATGAGCCGGAGTGGTTCTTGCATTACCGGTATTTCCAACCAGTCCTAAAATTTCACCTTTCTTAACACGTTGTCCAGCATGCACCAGCTGCTCATCAAGATGTGCATAATAGAGGGAAAGATCTTTGCCTGCAGGCCTCATCCAAATCACCTTGCCCCCAATACCACCTTCCCTTACACCGGTAACCATTCCGTCAGCTGCTGCAACAACAGGCGTACGTTTGGGTGCAAAAATATCAATGCCTTCATGATTTCTTTTTCCACCATCGCGGCTTGCACCCCAGAAACTTCCAATGCTTGCTTTATTTCCTGAAACAGGAAAGCCCAGTGAGGGGCCCGAGGTAATGACCAGGTCATAATCACCCTCAGTGAATAATTCGGGTTGCAATCTTATGATGTATTCACCGGTGGATTCAACATCCAGGCTGAATTGAGTTGAGCCTGTATCGGCAGTAACCAGGGGATCGGAAGCAAATACGGCTTCTGCTGAAAAAACATCAGTATAGATCACACCCGATGTGGGCTTTTTGTTAAAAATAAAATTTAACTGCTCTCCCCTTCTGGCCCTGAACCTTAAACCAAGCGACCTTGCCTTGTCATTCTGGAAATGCCCCCTGATACTAAAAGGTAATTGAATGTTTTGTGGCTGATCCAGCGCCGACCTTGAAACGGAAAGCCATAATTGCGCTTCAGGAGAATCTTCAATTGAAGACTCGTATTTTTCACGGGGCGACTGGTTATTGAAAATTTTATGGGCTACTGAACTGCATGAAAAGCCTATAACAGAAATTAAAATAAAGAGGATGGGAAGATGCTTCATAGTGACACATTTCAGGTGCAAATTATAGTCCATAAAAGGTGAATGAAATATTAAGAAAGATTCTTCATAAGTTAGCAATCAGCCCGTGGCTATTATTGGTGGGCTATCTAAAATACCTATTATGCTTCCCACTGCAAAAACCATTATCATCACTGGCGCCAGTGGAAACCTGGGAAAGATCGTTACCGGCGTTTTTCTTGGGCTTCATTACAGGGTTATCGCCGTAATACATAATGAAGCCGGTAAAAAAGAACTGCCATCAAATAACCTGCTTCAGGTTGAGGTAGCCAATCTTTCCAATGAAAAAGAAACAATAGAACTCGTTTCGCGCATTTCTTCCGAGTATGGTCATATTCATGCTGCTATCCTCCTGGCTGGTGGATTTACAGCAGGAAACATCGCTGATCAGTCAATAGATGACATCAGGAAGATGGTGATCCTGAATTTTGAAACGGCTTACAATGTTGTGCGTGGGGTTTTACCTCATATGGTTAAACATGGTTCCGGGCGTATTATTTTAATGGGGGCAAGGGCAGGCATTCAACCCGCTGAAGGCAGAAAAATGGTGGCATATGGTTTAAGCAAATCATTACTGTTTACCCTCGCTGAATATATCAATGAAGAAACCAGGGGTAAAAATATCAACGCTACTGTAATTGTACCTTCTACCATTGATACCATTCCAAACCGGGAATCAATGCCATCCGCAGATTATAGTAAATGGGTGCAACCCAAAGAACTGGCAGACATCATGCATTTTATTCTTTCCAGTGAAGCCGGCTCCATCAGGGAAGCGGTCATCAAGGTGTATAACAATTCCTGATCCCTCTCTCTTTCTCTTTCTC
>CAMPIQ010000233.1 GCA_946886475.1 uncultured Chitinophagales bacterium
GGTATATGTAACCATCCCGGATGTGATTACAGTTTATGGCCTGGATAGCCAGGGAAATATTGACTCCAATGCCAGGTTTTCCGTTAGAGGAAGAACCAAATTTTCAGTAAATGGATTTGATAAGTATAACAATATAAAAATTACATTCTGGAGATATTTCCCTGATTCACTCCGGAAGAAAATGAATGACCCGGGTTTTGTATATTATTGGGACAGCGCATCAAAAAAAAATCATCTTAAATACAGGAATGATCTTGAATATGTAGGAACCTGGTCTAATTTCAAACAATTTGCTATCTCTCCTCAGATATTTAATCAGTCCAGTAAAGAGTATTACGGGAAAAAGCGTGATTTTACATGGGGTGTGATGACCCTGCCAATTAAAGCAAGGTTAGGAAATAAGGAGGATGCTTTTTTTGATTTTGAACAGCAACTGAATCTTGGTTTTGTATTTGGCTTAAGAAAACAGTTGAAAGGCTTTTCCGTGCACTCTTTGAATTACCTGGCCGGATTTGGCATTACCAATGCACGAACGGACAGCATCAGTATTAAAAACCTTGAATTTTATAATGGAAGGAACAACCTGGCTTTTAGTCTGCATATTGGCACCATGTACCAGCATGAAGAATTCCAGGTGGGTGTATTCCTTGGAGCTGATTTCATACCTGGTCAATTAGGCAGGGAGTGGAAACGGCAGGGTAAACCGTGGATAGGTCTTGCTATTGGAGTAGCCCTTTTTTCAAAAAACAATCCGCAGGGGGGAACAGGTTCCAATGCTGTTGGCCACAAAGACAAATGATGAAAACAATCAGAAACTTAACTGCAGTAATATTTTATCTTTTAACCTGGCTGGCAGCATTTTGTTTTTTAGGCTATGAATTATACAAAGATCACAGCGGCGATGCCAGCCTGTTTTTTGCCTGTGTTTACACAGGAGGTGCTGGTGGGGTTTTATACTGTTTACGAGCAGTATACCTGAATTATTGTGTAGCTGGTATCTGGTCGCCGAGATGGATACCCTGGTATATTATCAGGCCGGTGGTAAGTATGATGACCGGTGCTGCCGCTTACCTGATGCTCAAGGGTGGTTTAATGGTATTCGAAGCCAAAAAATCACCCGATGCTACCAATTTAGGTTTTTACATGCTGGCGTTTTTAGCGGGTTATAATGTGGACAGGTTTCTTTCCAAAGTGGAGGATCTGGCCAGGGCCAGGTGGGCGATAGAGAAGTCAAGGGTGGGAAAGGGTAAGGAAACGCCTGGGGAAAAAAAAGAATGATTTCCATCTTCAACCTTTTGATATGAACATATTCAGGCTTTGCCTTTCAGCTATATTTTTTATTTTTCCCTACGGGTTACCCGTCCTGGAAAATGCTTCAGAATCTACCGTAGCACTTGCCTGTTTGCCGGAGGCAACCTGTTATGGAAATAATCCCTGTAATGCATGCAAAACATGTAATTACTGCAAGCATTGCAATTCAGGAGGATCTTGTGGAGTATGCCGCACCAGTAAGAAGGAAAAAACGCCCCGCACTGAGCCTGCTAAATCTTCCCAATGCAGGGCCATCACTAAAAAAGGTACCCGGTGTTCAAGAACGGCAACGGCTAATGGATATTGCTGGCAACATCCCTGAGAGTAAAAAACAGGATTGGTTATCCTTCATATTTATAATAGCTGGTGGTAAGCATTAGCATTCCTGCATGGGAAAAATCATATTCAATTTAAAACCACCTTTCTTTGAAGTGGTTATTTTTACTTTTCCCCTGTACGCTCCGGCTCTGTTAATGATGTTTTTTAAGCCAATGCCTTTTTTTATTACTGCCGGGTCAAAGCCTACTCCGTTATCTATATACAAAACATGCAATTCTTTCTGATGCATGGTTATGTTTACCGAAACAACTGTGGCATTAGCATATTTCATTGTATTATTGAAGCTTTCCTGAAGTATGCGGTAGATGGTAAGTTCAAGGCCCTTTTGAATTTGTTCTTCCGTAAAATCAAAAGAAGTGTAGATTTCAAAAAACTTCAGGTCCTGAAAGGTTTCTATTAAAGCAAGCAGGTTATCCCTGAGGCCTCCAACCCTCAGGCTTGGGGTAACCAGGGCATGCGAGAGCCTCCGGATTTCATTGATGGATTTATTAAGAAGCGACACACTCTGGTCAATAAAATGGTCTTTTTGCTCATTGAAATGCCGGATATTTTCAACATATAATTTAGCGGCAGCCAGCAATTGATTTACATTGTCGTGCAATTCTGTTCCAATTTCACTTCTTTCTTTTTCCTGTGCCTCAATCACAGCCTTGGTGATGCTTTTCTGGTGCTTTATCTTTTCGGCAACGATCTGCTTTTGCAAACGGAGCTTTTCTGTTACATCATTGGATGTAGCAAGAATAGCAGTTCTGCCTTTGTAAAGTATTGGTGTTATGGCTACTTCTACCAGTATCTGTTCTCCGTTTTTCTTTACATGCTTTATTACCCCCAGATCATTTCGGGAAAAAGGGGCGATCTTATTAATACCGTTTAAGATCCGTTCAATTTCTTCCTGGGCATGCAGCTCAAGAACCGTCATGGAAAGCAATTCTTCGCGGCTGTACCCATATGTTTCAATGATGGCATTGTTAACTTCCAGTATGCTAAATGATTCTACATCGTGGATAACCGTAGGCAGAGGCGCATTATTGAAAAGCTGCAGGTAGCTTTCCTGGTTTTCCATCAGGGTTTTTTCGAAGATCCTTTGATTTGTTACATCTTCTGCGGCACCCAGCAGTGACACCGGTTTGCCTTCGAAATCCCGTATCACATAAACACGGTTTTTCAGGTAAGCCCAATTGCCATCAGCTTTTTGGAGCCGGTATTCGTTCAGGTAAAAATCCATACCATGCTGAACGGCATATGTTCGGTTATCAATAGCAGTTCCAAGATCTTCCGGGTGAATTTTATCCAGCCAGAATGACTGGGGAACTGAATTACCTGTGGTGTAATAACCTAAAAGCTCATTCAGCTTTGCTGTGCTTAACACCACTTCTTCTGTATGAATATTTCTTTCCCAAATTATTTCGGAAGTAGCTTTGGCTATGAACTCCAGCCTTTTTTCCTGTTTCTTTTGCGTACTAATGTCCTGTATGGCACCCACCATACGAATGGCCCTGCCTGATTCATCACGGATGATAAAGGCTTTGTTTAATACGTAGGCATATGAATTATCCGCTTTAAGAAAATGAAATTCACTTACCCATTTTTTATCTGCCCCGGAAATAGCTTTATTTATTCCCGCCAGAACAATTTCCCTGTCGTCCGGATGAATGCAATCTATAAAGAAACCGAAATCCATTATTATTTTATACACAATGAAACCAAATAAGGAATAGAGCCCTTCGCCCCATTCCACTACTTAGACCATAATCCAATCACAGACAGCATCACTGGTTGCCAGAGCTAACAGCCTGAATCTTTAATTGCT
>CAMPIQ010000234.1 GCA_946886475.1 uncultured Chitinophagales bacterium
GGCCATTCTTTGGCATGTCCCTACATTCTTACTTCTCTGTTCCTTGTTCCTTGATTTTCTTTTCTTCACGCTTCCTGCCCATTCCATAACGCCCCGCCAATGGAATTTCTTTCTGCACCGGTAACCGATGCATACACATTGTATTCCTGTCTCCATCTCAACACGCCAATCAATGCCATTACCAGTGCTTCTTTATATTTCACGATCTCTTCACCGGGTACCACAACTTCAACGCCTTCCGGTTTTAATACTTCAGAAAGTCTTTGGATCAGGAAATGATTAAAAGCGCCGCCACCTGTTACAAACAATTTTTTATCTGTGTCTTTGGACTGCATTGACAAGCCATCCACCACGGCCCTTTTCACCTGCGTTACCACATGCTCAGTGTAGGTACGCAATTCATCATTATGGGTTAGACCAAATGACCGCACAAGCGGATACATTTCAGCTGTGCCAAAACTATTAGCCAGGGATTTTGGATAAGGTTGCCGGTAATAATCAGATGCATTTATTTTTTCCAGCATTCCTTCATGAACATTACCCAGGGCTGCCATTTCCCCGCCCGCATCAAAATCCTTATTCACTCTTTGTGCAATCATATTCATTACCCTGTTTGCAGGACAAACATCATAGGCAATGTAGGTATCAGGAAGATTAAAAGAAATATTGGCGATGCCGCCGATGTTGAGGAACATGGAATGATCCTTCCATAATAATTTTTCTCCCACCGGGATTATTGGAGCGCCCTGGCCGCCAAAAGCAATATCAAGCGCACGCAGGTCGTTCACCACCGGCAATTTTGTTTCCGCTGCAATCGCTGAGCCGTCACCAAGTTGCGCCGTCATTTTTTTTGAAGGAACATGAAAGGTGGTATGACCATGAGAGGCGATCAGGCTGACCTGGTAATGAAGGTCATTTTTTTCAATGAACCGGTTCACTTCTTTTCCAAGGTAATTTCCATACTCCGTATGCAGCAGCAGGTAGTCCAGTGCATTCAATGAGACCGCTTCCTGTAATCTTGTTTTCCATTCTTCCGGATACTCAAGGCAATCTGCGGCTTTGATCTCATATTCCCAGTTGCCCGAATTTTCATTCAGCTCAGCAAATACAATATCCAGTCCGTCGAGAGAAGAGCCGCTCATGAGGCCTATGGTTCTGTAAAGCATAAAAATTCAAAAGTAAAAAGTAAAAATTTAAAAGAACCCGGATTATCCTTTATGAATTCTTGGAAACCCTGAAACAACATCGATCATAAGTTTTTGACTCCCGATTTCCGACTCCCGACTCCCAACCCTTCTTCCTCACCCCATCCATTTGATTTTTCTTTACAACTTTAAAACAGCATCGACCTAAGATTTTTTACTTTTGAATTTTTACTTTTGAATTTCAATTATGGTCATTAACCTCAGCAAAGAACATTCCCTGGTCAGTAACTGGGTAGCGGAATTGCGCGATGTGTCGGTGCAATCGGACAGGTTGCGTTTTCGCCGCAATCTGGAACGCATAGGAGAAGTTGCAGCATTTGAGATCAGCAGACGGTTGCCTTATGTGCAAAAAGAGATACAGACTCCCATGGGAATTGCTGTTTGCGAGGTGCTGGAAGAACAACCTATTCTCACCACCATACTGCGGGCCGGACTGGCCCTGCACCAGGGGCTGTTAAGTTATTTTGACAAGGCCGATAACGCTTTTGTTTCAGCTTACCGCAAGCATAATCCCGATGGTAGTTTTGAGATCGCCATGGAATATCTTTCCTGTCCTGATATAGACGGCAGGATCCTGATCATTTCAGATCCCATGCTGGCAACAGGGGCATCGCTGGTTAAGACCATCCAATACCTCAAAGAAGAAGGAAGTCCCAAGGCCTTTCATGTGGTAACTGCCATTGCCTGCACCATTGGAATTGAACACCTGCGCCGCGAGGTTCCCGAAGCCATTATCTGGTGCGGTGCCATTGATGATGAACTGACTGCCAAGGGATATATCGTTCCCGGACTGGGAGACGCGGGGGATCTGGCGTATGGAGCGAAGATACAGGCCTAGTTCAGCATTCAAAGTTCAAAGTTAAAAGTTCAAAGTCAGTGTTGTAAAGAACAGGGTTTACCTTAAATCTTTGGATTTTCAGGAGATTTTAATGAGCCCTTAAAGTTTTGATTTCAAAAGATTTCATTGAAACATTGATGATCAGGGTCCGGACTTTGAACTTTGAACTATGAACTGGGTGTTTTAAAGAACAGGATCTGATCTTAAAGATTGATTTTCAGGAGACTTATATGAAACTTTGATAAGCAGGGTCCGGTCTTTGAACTTTGGAACTATTAACTATGAACTGAATTTTGCAGTTCCATCAAAATCCAGTAATTTCCACATCTAACTGTCGAGTGATGAGAAAGTTTATCTGCACCGTTGTGATTCTCAGTGTCTGCTTAGTGAGTAGTGCCCAGGATCCGAATTTTTCCCAATTCTTTGTATCTCCGCTTACACTCAATCCTGCGTTGACGGGAAAGTTTGATGGAGTGGTACGTGTGGCAGGTAATTACCGGAGCCAGTGGCCAACCATTTACAATGCTTATGTTACCTATACCGCTTCTGTTGATGGAAATATTTTAAAGAACCGCATTCCTGAATTCGACCAGTTTGGTGTAGGCATACTTGGATTTTCCGATAAGAGCGGACAGGGTGGAGCATTGCAAAATAATTTCATTTCCGTTTCTACAGCCTATCACAAGGCCCTGGATGAAAATGGTTATCACCAGTTAGGTCTTGGTTTCCAGGGAACCTATGCCAGCAAACTCCTTGACATCAATAAAGTTTATTTTGAGGACCAGTTAACGGCCAATGGATTTACCGGTATCACCAGTGAGATCTTTGACCAGCAGGAGATCAATCTTTCTTATTTTGATATGAATCTTGGATTGTTCTATAACGGAACAACCAATGGATCCAATAATTTTTATTTAGGCGCTTCCATGTATCATGTAGGAAGGCCCAAAGAAAGTTTCCAGGGCGGCAATTATATCCTTGATCCGAGGGTGACCATTCAGGCAGGTGGTATGTTACCGCTGGGTGAATACAATGGCATTCATTTCAGCGCCATGCACAGCCGCCAGGCCAATGCGGTGAATACGCAGATCGGTGGCGCTTACATGTGGAATCTGAATGGTGATGTAAGTTATAGTCCAACGAATCTTTATCTCGGCAGTTGGTTCAGGATGGGTGATGCCATCATTCCATATGTTGGGCTGGAGTTTGGTGAGTTCCGGTTGGGTGCATCGTATGATGTGAATGTATCTTCTTTAAAACCCGGATCGAATATGAGAGGAGGAGCAGAGTTCTCGCTGATCTATATTAAAAAGCCCACCGACCCGAATGCCAAGAAATTGAATTGTCCGAAGTTTTGACCTGAATAAATATCATAAGCCCTGCGTTTGCGGGGCTTTTTTTATGGGAAG
>CAMPIQ010000235.1 GCA_946886475.1 uncultured Chitinophagales bacterium
TTGCAAATGCAGGAAATGATATCTCCATCACACTACCGGTTGATTCCGTGAACTTAACAGGAAGCGGTACCGATAGCGATGGAAACATCGTTAGTTATAACTGGAGCAGGATCTCAGGTCCCGCATCCTACCAGATCAACAACGCATCTGCTGCATCAACCAGGGTGAATGCTTTGGTTGAAGGAAGCTATGCATTCAGACTGGTGGTTACTGATGATGATGGTGCTACCGGTGATGATACGGTTGTAGTGATTGTACACGCAGCCATTACGCCTCCTCCTCCTGTTAATCAGCCTCCGGTAGCCGATGCAGGAAATAATATCACCATCACCCTGCCTGTGAATACCGCTACCCTTTCAGGTTCGGCTACAGACAGCGATGGTTCCATAGTAAATTATTCCTGGACCAAAATATCCGGTCCGGCCCAGTTCAATATTACCAGTGCATCGTCTGCATCCACTTCAGTAAACAACCTGGTTCAGGGTTCCTACCAGTTCAGGCTTGTGGCGACCGATGACGATGGCGCAACTGACAGCGATACTGTTGCTGTTACTGTTCTTGCGGCACCACCTCCTCCAAACCAGGCGCCTGTGGCCCATGCCGGTAACGATATCGCCATTACGCTTCCCGTGAATGCAGTAACACTTTCCGGTTCGGCTACAGACATTGATGGTTCTATTGCAACATATTCCTGGAGTAAGATCTCAGGACCTTCACAGTTTGTGATCGTTAATTCATCAATACCACAACCTGCCGTTAATTCACTGGAAGAGGGTGTATACAGTTTCCGTCTGGTGGTTATGGATGATGACGGGGCCATGGATGATGACACGGTAAGGGTTATTGTAAACGCAGCACCCAATCAGCTGCCGGCAGCAAATGCAGGTAATGATTTAACCATCACACTTCCTGTTGATTCAGTAATTGTTCAGGGCAGTGGTACGGATGCTGATGGTTCAATAGTACATTATTCATGGACCAGGATATCAGGACCATTGTTTTGTACGATAGTAAACAGCAACGCGGCTTCGTCAAAGATCAAATTTTTACTGGCGGGCACCTACCAGTTCAGGCTGACGGTTACTGATGATGATGGAGCCAGCAGCTATGACCAGGTTACCGTGGTTGTAAAACAAAACCTGCCGCCAACAGCAAATGCGGGAGACGACCAGCAAATTGAATATCCAACAGACAGTATATTTTTAAATGGTACCGCAACAGATCCGGATGGATCCATATCGAATACCAGGTGGAGGCTTATTGACGGACCTGCACAATATCAGATCATTGACCAGGGATCTTTGCAAACATGGGTGCATGACCTCACCGTTGGCACCTATGTATTTGAACTTGAGGTTACCGATGATCATGGCAGTAAGGACAGGGATACCATGCAGCTTACGGTGAAAGCCATTCCTGTTTCAACTGCAAGGCTCTATCCCAATCCTGCCAGCTCAATTGTCAATGTACGCATTGATGCCAATACGCATAACAATATGACCACGCTTATAATTTATGATGTTAGCGGAAGGGTAGTTCATAAGGAACAATTCTTCAGGAATCAATACACCATTATCAGGCAGATAAATGTTGAGAAGTTTTTACCGGGAACGTATGTGGTTGAAATTGAAGCGGACATTAACAGGAAGCAGTCGGTGATGTTTGTAAGGCAGTAGAAAGTCGAAGTAAGAGTCGGGAGTCGGAAGTCAATACATGCCGTTACGAAGGAGGGTTAAAGTAAAATGCATGCCCTGACGAAGGAAGGGTCAAAAAGCTTGTTATATAAAATTGTTCTTTCAACAACTACCATCAAGATTTTTTGATTGATGCAATGAAAGATAATGATCAAAAAATGGTTTGTGAATGGCTTAAAAAAATAAAAGCGGCTGTTAGCCGCTTTTATTTTTTTTGATCAGAACTTACTGTTTTACTAATTGTATCACTTCCAGTCTTTCATTATCCCTGTATACTGAAAGCATATAGATACCTGATGGTAAATTATTCATATTCACCTGGTGAACACCTTCATTCAGTTTAAGATTCCTGAGTGTGGCGCCGGCGGCATTTTTCATTTCGATCCGGACATTGCTTAACTGAACGGTTAGATGCAGTACATCCTTAACCGGATTTGGAGCAGCTGTTAATGCTACCACAGCGCCGTTCTTGAATTTAACCGTTCTGATAGTGGAGTAACCTGATTTACCATTCAGGTCAACCTGCTGCAGGCGGTAGTAATTCAACCTTCCTGTATTCGGTGTGTGGTGAATAAAGGAATAGTCTCTTGAATGGGCACTGTTCACTGCAGCCTGTATGGTACCGATGGCAGTATAATCACGGCCATTGGAAGAATGCTCGATCACAAAATGAGAAGTATTGATCTCTTCCAGTGTATTCCAGGTTAACTGTACCTTATTGTTCCTGGCGAGTGCTTCAAACTTACCCCAGACCAATGGTAAGGGGAATGATAATTTATCAACCGTTACGGTAGTAGCATTGATGGTAAGGTTGCCATAATTGGGGGGCGCCACCAGAGTAAGCGAGCCGCCAAATGTTCCACCCACATTATTCATTACTACATAAGTACCTGTTGGAGCATTCGGGATGGTATTGTCTTCAACTATTGTCAATGTTCCATTAAGTGTAGTGACACCACCTGTTGAAATTTCCAGTTGGTCGTGACCCGTACCAGGTGTATTCGCATCAAATATTTCAATTTCGACATCGCTTGTAGCGGAAAAGATGACGGCATTTGTTCTCAGGATGGCTGGAGCTGTTGGTGTTCCAGGTGAAACAGTACCAGTATTAGTCATACCACCATTGAAAACATATATACCTGTACCCTGAAATATTCCATCATTTGTTACCGGAACGCCTGCATTGAATGTTAAAGGAAATGCGTTGCTTGTTTTATTCACCACTCCATTATTCACAAATGAATTACCTGCAAAACCGTTTGCATTAGAAAAAGTTCTTGCACCAGTAGTATAATTTACATTTAACGTTCCATTGTTGGTGAAGGTAACCCCTTCAAAATCTAAACTGCCAGAAGAAGAAACAGGATCAGTAAGATTCATCACACCATTATTAGTTAAATCAGCAGCAACATCTTTTCCTGCAGTAGAATTTAATGTACCTGTGGCATCAATAGTTAATGGTATTTCCATTCTGCCGGATCCCCAATTCATTACTCCGCTGATGGTTAATGAACCTGTCCCATTTATTTCATTTCCTAATGCAGCGAGATAATTTATGGTTACGCCTGCAGGGGGTGCAAGCGGCAGATTGACAGCAAGGTTTGTAAAATCAATATTTAAATTTCCGGTACCTGTTAAAACCGTTCCTGCATTTAATGCATTGCCAGCCAATGTGCCGGAGATGGTTAGATTGGTACCCGCACCTCCAAAATTGATCGTACCGGAATTCACAAAATTTGAAGTAGCATTATC
>CAMPIQ010000236.1 GCA_946886475.1 uncultured Chitinophagales bacterium
GAAAATCAGGTCATCCCTGTGTATCCCCCCCGTGGTTCTTTGCAACATCAGATCTTTTTGCCTGTTGCTTTTGATCAGGTCCACCAGGGAAACCTGGTGTAATTCACTTTCATAAAACAGGCTGATATTTTCATTTTGCTGGCAGATCTCATTGTACAACTGTTTTACAACCGGTAAAAACCGGAGAAGAAATTGTCTGCGTTTCTCAAAGATAATTTGTCCCTCCCTGCAAAGCTGATCGTCGAGAACATCCAGTACAGAAAGATCTTTTCCAAATCCCTCGTTGAAGGATCGCAGATAAGAATTCCTTTGTTGCAGTATCCTGGTGTAATTGATCAGTGACTGCAGGTAATCATGATCCATCTGCGATAAAAGTGTATCCATGAACTTTCTTCTTTCCTCACTTCCTCCTATGATCAACTGAACGTCATCGGGCGCAATGATCACACAGGGATAACGGCCAATGTGTTTAGAGAAGCGCGAATAAGATTCATCATTTACTGAAAATTCCTTTTTACCGGTTTCCCTTAATATGCAAACCGCTTTTTCTTTTTTATCATACAGTTCAAATTGTCCGTGCAGGCGAAAGCCATCATTTCCTTTCTGGATATTCAAAGCATCCTGCCTTATAAAATAACTCCTGGTAAAACAGAGATAATGAATGGCATCAAGCAGGTTGGTCTTACCAACGCCATTTCGGCCGCATATGCCAACAATTCTTTCGGTAAAATTGAATTCCTGATGGGAATAGTTCTTGAACTGAAGTATAGATATGGACCGTAGTAGGAGACTCACAATCTTCAAATATCTAATTATCCTGGTTATCAATAAAAGAGCACCAAAAAAAATTCTGTATGCCTGTTAGGAAAAGTCCACCTACCTTTTTTTATTCGCTTCTTACGATTGAAATTGTTTCCAGCTGAAAGTTAAGCGGGTCAATAATACAAGTCTGGAATGTTCAATAGAAGTTGAGGTCAGGAATAAGGTTTTATTTAACCAGCCGGGCCAGTGAATTAATACCTGGTTCGGAAATGGACAAAGATGAAAATGGATTTTTCTATGCTCCATTGAATATCCGGATAAGAACTCTAAATTCCCCTTTCCATCAGGACCGGAAAATCGAATAGGGTTCTACTGTATTTAATAGCAAAGGTAAAACGCATGCTTCCGGCAGGCCTGAAAGCATCAGCCTGAACCAGTCGGCGGTTATGTGTGAAATCTTTAAATAATTCTTTAACAGGGGAAAATAGCAGGATTTAAATGGCTTTCCTCCTTTAGAACAAGCTCAAAGGATCGTAAAACTTCCGTTTAAAAACTCTGAACTTCCCCCGTATTCCCTTATTTTTGCGGCTCAAATTTACAGCCTTGGCTACTAAATTTTCTAAAGAGACTTATCTATACTGGTACGAATTAATGCAGCTCATCCGGCAATTTGAGCTGATGGCCGAAGAGAAATATAAAATGGAAGGCAAGATCCGTGGCTTTTTCCATGCCTATGTGGGGCAGGAAGCCATAGCTGCCGGCTGTATGACGGCTACCAAACCAGAAGACCTTTTTATTACGGCTTACCGCGATCATGGCCTGGCAATAGCCAAAGGCATATCCGTTAATTCCTGCATGGCAGAATTATATGGCAAATCAACAGGTAATGCCAAAGGAAAAGGCGGAAGCATGCACTTCTTTGGTAAAAAAGAAAATTTTTACGGAGGGCATGGTATTGTTGGTGCGCAGATCGGAACAGGTGCGGGGCTGGCATTTGCTGAACAATACAGGGGTACCGACAATGTAGTATTATGCTATTTTGGTGATGGTGCTGCAAGACAGGGAATGTTGCATGAAACATTCAACCTTGCCATGTTATGGAAACTTCCCGTGATCTTTATTTGCGAGAACAACAATTACGCAATGGGAACTTCCATAAGCCGTACCTCCAACATCACTGATATTTATAAACTTGCCGATGCATATGAAATGCCGGCTGATGTTATAGATGGAATGAGTCCGGAACCGGTGCATGAAAGCATCAGTCGCGCTGTAAAAAGAGCCCGTGAGAAAGGCGGACCCACCTTGCTTGAGATCAAAACCTACAGGTATAAAGGCCATTCCATTTCAGATCCGCAAAAATACCGGACGAAGGAAGAAGTTGAAGACTATAAGAGCAAGGATCCTATTGCCACAGTACTGAAAACCATTTACGATAACCAGTTCGCAACCGAAGAAGAAATCAGGCAGATCAACGAAAGAGTGGACAATGCCGTAGCGGAAAGCGTAAAATTTGCAGAAGAATCACCCTGGCCAACTGATGATGAAGTACTGAAGGATGTATATGTTGACCAGGACTATCCATTCATAACCGATTAAAAAATTTTCCACCATAAACAAATATTTCATTCATGGCTGAAGTTAAACATGCACGCCGCAATAGCGGAACTGATCAGGATGTAGTTGACCGTGCAAAAGATTTTTGGAACAGGTATGGCCGCGGTATTATGATCGCCGCCGGTGCAATTATACTGCTGGGAGGCGGATGGCTTGCTTACAAATACCTGGTTAAGGTTCCAAAAGAAGAGAAGGCAGCCGAGGCTATTTGGCAGGCTGAGAACTATTTCATGCAGGATTCTGTTCAGAAAGCCTTAAAAGGCGATGGCCAGTTTGCCGGTCTTGAAAAGATCGCTGATCAGTATGATGGTACGGCAGCCGGAAACCTTGCAGATTTTTATGCAGGTGCCCTGTCATTAAAAGCAGGAGATTTTCAAAAGGCCGTAAATCATTTAAAAGATTTCAGTACTGATTCTAAACCTGTACAGGCAAGGGCTTATAAATTATTAGGTGATGCTTATGCAGGCATCAATAAAAACGCGGAAGCACTAAGCAATTATAAAAAAGCGGCTGAGGAATTTACAAAAGACAGGGTAAATACCTCAGAGTATCTGTTCTTTGCGGCTTATTTTGCTGATCGTGTAATGAATAACAAGAAAGAAGCAACTGAATTATATAAAGAACTCGCTGCAGACTACCCTGAAACACCAAAGGCAATTGAGGCTGAAAAATACCTGGCCTATATGGGGGTTTATAAAATTGAAGACTAAAAGGCGAAGGCTTCGGGGCCGCGCTCATCAAAATCTTAGAAATGGCTGACGTTAAAAACAGCAGGCTATTCCAGCATATCGAGGACATCCGTCAACTGAAGGATGTCCTTGTTGTTTTAGTGAAAACTGAATGGAATTCGGAGATCACTGATGAACTTGAAAACGGTTGTAAAAAAGTTTTCAAAGAATATAATATTAAAACAATAACCATCACGGTACCCGGTGCTGTTGAAATTCCTTTCGCCATCAAACAATGCTGGGCCCATAATAATGCCTGTCTCTTATACACAACTCCGAACCCACAAAACGGACACCAAACACGTAAACCGAAAACAACAATAAAA
>CAMPIQ010000237.1 GCA_946886475.1 uncultured Chitinophagales bacterium
GTAATAAACCTGGCCCTCCATTTCCTTAGTTCAGGAAGCTTCCTATCCATATCCAGGCAACGCGTTTACCCCGTTTCCCTGCTTTCATTTTGTTTCAGCCTGTTACCTGATATGCCGGATTATTCGCTGGCTTTGCAGAACATACCTGGTATGGTGCGGATGCGGTTATTCAGTTATTTGAAATATTTAATATATTTCCTGCCTTAATAAAATGGCCAGTGAAAGATTATCTGAAAATTCTTCATGAGTTTGAGTCCATAGACCCCATGTGGATCATAAATATAGAATCAGGAAATAAATTCCGTTTTGAAGAAATCAATGCATCATTTACAGCAGTAACAGGATTAAAACCAGAACAGGTGGAAGGCCGGTTAATAGAGGAGGTGCTGCCTGTAACTTCTCATAAAATCGTCAGGGAAAAATACACTCAGGTTATAAAAACAGGAAAGATCGTTGACTATATTGAAATAGCCGTTCATCCTGCCGGGGAAAAGGTTGGTGAGATCCGTGTGCTTCCTATAAAAAATGATGAAGGTAAAGTTGTAAAGCTTATGGGTATTGCCCACGACATTACTGAAAAAACAATTTTACAAAGGAAGCTGGATGAAGAGCGCGATAAAATCTCTAAACGGATATCGGCAGCCACCATCCGGAGCCAGGAAAGGGAAAGGAATAGCATCAGCCTGGAACTTCATGATAATGTGAACCAGGTGTTAACCACCGTAAAACTGTATACTGAACTTTGTATTTCAAGATCGGTTGATATTGACGTTTATCTTCGAAAATGTACCGGACTGTTGATGGAAACAATTGATGAAATAAGAAGATTATCCAAACAACTGGCTTCTCCTGCTATAAATTCAATGGGATTGTCTGCTTCTTTTTCTGAATTGATTGAATCTATAAACCAAACCAGGCAGGCGGACATCAGGTTAATCACTGATCTGCAAGATACCATCAGATTGAATGAAGATATGCAGATGGCATTGTACCGTATAGCCCAGGAACAACTGACCAATATATTAAAGCATTCCAAGGCGAAAACCGTAATTGTTCATTTACATAATAATCCTGAAGAGATATTCCTGCATATCAAAGATGACGGGATCGGGTTTGATGCTAAACGGAAAACATCAGGAATTGGTATCGCCAATATGACTTACAGGGCATCATTATTCAATGGAAAATTTGAGCTGAAAAGTGCTAAAGGCAAGGGTTGTGAATTGAAGGTCAGCTTCCCCTTAAAATGAGAAAGGGAAAGTTAAGGGAAAAGAGGAAGAGAAAAAGCGCCGGCTCATCCTCTTCCACTTTCTAGTTCTTCATGATCATAAACTCCACCCTTCTGTTCAACTGTCTTCCATCATCCGTTTCGTTGGTAGCAACGGGCTTGGTCTCACCATAACCCCTGCTGGTGATCCTTGATGAATGGATGCCTTTGGACAGGATGTAATCCATTACTGACTTTGCACGGTTATGACTTAAAGTTACATTGTAGTCATCCGAACCACGGCTATCTGTATGCGCACTCATTTCAATTTCAATTGCGGGATTCTCATTTAATAATTTCACTACCCTGTCCAGCTCCACATAACTTTCAGGGCGGAGATCCCATTTGTCGAAATCAAAAAATACATTGTTTAACCGTACTATGGCACCTATCTCAATTGGCACCAGGAAGAGGTCCTTATGTATTTCTTTGTAACCTTCTTTTACCAGCGAATCGAGATTGAGGTTTTCACTCTGGGCAAAGAATTTATCTGCGGTTGCCCTTATCAGGTAATTCTTATCGTAGGGCAAAACAATTTTAAATGCACCATCGCCTGAGTTGGAAACGCCATTGCCTGCAACTGCACCTTCGGGCAGGGTTTCGTAAACAAGAGAGGCGCTAAGAGGTTCTTTTGTTTTTGAATTGTATACATTGCCGGTAACCACCACAACAGGTAAAGGTTTTTCCTTTTCCAGCAGTTTTACCCTAACGATATCGCTTTCACCAAAGCCCCCGTCTGTTTCTGTCATGTGGCTGCTCATGTAAGCATATTCCCCGCCGGCATCCATGGTAAAAAAGGCATCCCAGTCGGGTGTGTTGATAGGAGCTCCGAGATTTACGGGCTCACTCCAGTTGCGCCATGTATCATCCAGGCGTTTACTCATCCAGATATCGTTATCTCCCTGTCCGCCGGGACGGTCGCTGCTGAAGTAAAGTGTAACGCCGTCAGCTGCCAGGTAGGGTGTCATTTCATTGTAATTCTTTTCATTGATTTTTTTGCCCAGCGATTTGGGTTCGGTCCAGGTTTTATCAGGCTGAAGAAAAGATACATAGAGGTCGTTGTTGGCACTGCCACTCACTTCGCTCATATAAAGCAATAGTGTTTGTCCGTCCTGCGCCATGGATGCACCGTTACTTTTTCCACGGTCATACTTTTCATATTTACTGATAAACAACATTTGCGGCTTTCCCCATCTGCCGTTGGGCTGGCGGTGACTCATACTCACACCATTTCCATAATAATCTCCATCCACAAATGCATTTCGCAGCAGTATGCGGTTGTTGTCTGCCGATATCCAGTAAACAGCATTGTAATAATAGGTATTCAGAGGATAGCCGAGGTGCATGGCATCGCTCCAGTTCCCAAAACTGTCACGGCGCGAATACCAGATGTCCTGTGAATTCCTGACCGTTCTGTAATGGGTATTGATCTCATGATTTTCACAGATAAAGAACAGGTGATTGCCATCAGCGGATATGGTAGGTCTCAACTCAGCCAGTTCGGAATTAACATGCCATCCCACATTTTCGATCTTGATGATGGTGGATTCCTTAATAAGGTTTTCTTTTTGCGCAACAAGTTTAATGGAAGTGTCAACAGCGTCTTGTGCAGCGTTGTTCAGGCAGAGCGCCAGTAAGGCAATGGTTAGTTTGGTTTTCATGGACCTGGATTAGTGAGATAAATGTAAATATTAGAATTGGTAAATGGAAGCCGGGTGTAAAAGAGGAAATGTAAGCCACTTTACATGATCTATCACCTCCGGCTTTCAAGGCATGGTAATCAAACTGCAATGTCATCAAAAAACTTTTGCGTCATCAGCCATTTCAAACCGGTTATAAAACAATCATTTAGGTACTTCATTTTTAAAATACCTGTTATCTGGTATTGACATTAAACCTGAATTGCTTTATTTTGGCGCCTTCCCCCGGTATCCTTATCAGCAACCACTAACGCTTATGTTCAAAAAAATTGCCTGTTTGGCTACAGGCCTGCTATTGATATTGCTATCATGGAGCCAGGCCGTGGAGTCAATTTCCGGACCCCAGATCAGTATAGGATACCAGCCTGCAGAATATCTATTTGATGCAGCCGATACCATAAAGTATACAACCCCGCTAAGTTTTTGCGAAGGTGGGAGTGTGGTGCTTAC
>CAMPIQ010000238.1 GCA_946886475.1 uncultured Chitinophagales bacterium
TTATATATCTTTTAAATTATTTCCTCTGGCAGTCTTCATCAGCCATGCTTTTGAATTTTGAATTTTGAATTTTAAATTTTTGACCTTTTGACTTTAACCTATGTCCATATTCAGCGATTTTGGTAAATTCATTCTGATGATCAGAGGTATGTTTTCCAAACCGGAAAATTGGAAAATGTACTGGAAAGAATTCATGCACCAGTGTTCAGAGATCGGAATAGGATCGCTGTGGATAGTAGCTATCATTTCCGTATTTATAGGAGCGGTGTCCGTTGTTCAAACTGCCTATCAGCTCACCAGTCCATTTATTCCCAAGTATACCATTGCACAAATTGTTCGCGACACCGTGATCCTTGAATTTGCACCCACGCTTGTTTGTATAGTGCTGGCCGGTGTGGTAGGCAGCAAGATCGCCGGTGAGTTGGGAAATATGCGGGTATCAGAACAGATAGATGCACTGGAGATCATGGGCATCAATACAAAAGCCTATCTCATACTTCCAAAGATCGTTGCAGCCCTGCTTGTAATACCCATGCTTGTAGTTATTGCAACCGTTCTTGGATTATGGGGAGGAAGACTTGCGGGCAGCATGGCTAACATCATTACCACCGATGAATTTGACAAAGGCCTGTTACTGGGTTTCATTCCCTATAATACTTTTTTTGCCATGGTAAAGGCTTATACTTTTGCCTTTCTCATATCTAGCATTCCCTCCTATTATGGATATTATGTAAAAGGAGGCGCGCTTGAAATAGGCAGGGCCAGTACCCGTTCGGTGATCGTTAGCTGCATTACCATTTTACTTGCGGATTATGTGCTTTCTGCCCTGTTGTTATAATAGTTTATCCCATCTTTCAACAATATGCACATTCATTTGTTTTTACTGATTTGTCGTACGAAATTTAATGCATGATTGAAATAATTGACCTGAAGAAAGGCTTTGGTGGTAAGACCGTAATTGAAGGTGTCAGCGCCGTGATGAATGCAGGCCAGTGCAATCTCATTATTGGTGCAAGTGGTAGCGGTAAGACGGTCTTTATGAAATGTATCGTCGGCTTATTCCAGCCCGACAGCGGTTCCATTCTTTATGGAGGTAATGATTTTACCAGCATGAGCACTGAACAAAAGAAAGAGATCCGGAAAGAAATAGGTATGCTTTTCCAGGGTTCGGCTTTATTCAGCAGCATGACGGTGGAAGAGAACATCATTTTCCCGCTCGACATGTTTACAAAAGATAGCAGGAAGAAGAAACTTCAAAGAGTAAATGAAGTGCTTGAACGGGTAAACCTGGAAGGCGCCAATAAAAAATTCCCCGCAGAACTGAGTGGTGGAATGATGAAACGGGTTGGAATTGCCCGCGCCATAGTATTGAATCCCAAATATCTTTTTGTTGATGAACCCAATTCAGGTCTTGATCCACAGACCTCCGGACTAATTGACAAACTGATCAGCGACATTACAACCGAGTATAATATTACAACGGTGATCAATACCCATGATATGAACAGTGTCATGGAGATTGGTGACCATATCATTTACATGAACCTCGGAAAAAAAGAATGGGAAGGCAATAGTAAGGAGATCATTTTCAGTAAAAATGAATTGCTGAATGATTTCATTTTTGCATCTTCTTTCTTAAAAGATGCAAAGGATATGCGCATGCTGGAAGAAACAGGGAAGATCTCCAGCGACCGTAACATGGAAGAAATGACACACGATGATACCCCTCCTTTAGATCAGAATGATAACAGGGATTAACAATATGCTATCAATCGCTTATCATCTTATTAACACCGATATAATCTAAGCTTTGCCAAATTTGGATCATTAATCATCCAAACATCGAAGCTTATGTACAAAATTTACACTACAGTTATTGTATCCTGTATCTTATGCTCCTGTTATTCTGCACAGGTGCACTACATGGGAAGTTCATTCAAACCAACAAAGCAAGTAGATGTGTATGTAGACCCTTCTGCCATCACAAGGCCATACACCATTATGGGCAAAGGATTTGTAAGCACACCATTACACAGGGCATCTGAAAGAATTCAGGAAAACGCTGTTTACAAGGCTAAGGAAAAAGGCGCTGATGCCGTATTATTTCTTGATTTGATGATCTTAAATGATGGATCCACCCTGTCAGGGATCGCAACATCTGACAGTATAGGAAAATCATCAGTTACCATAAGCAGGGCACCGGTATCTCCCGTGGTCACTACCAGAAAAGAGATACTGTTTCTGAAATATGATTGAAGGCGGTTAGTAAAATTTGAAAGCTCCCTGCTGAGGCCCGGCATCTTCTGATGGCACTTATATCCCGGTCATTCCTTACTTTTGCGGTCCCGAAACACCGGGAAAAATTTTATCTATGAGCATTCTTGTCAATAAAAATTCAAGGGTTTTAGTACAGGGTTTTACAGGAACAGAAGGTAGTTTTCATGCCACCCAGATGATTGAGTATGGAACCAATATTGTTGGGGGCGTAACTCCTGGCAAGGGAGGCACCAATCACCTGGACAGAAGAGTATTCAACACCGTATCTGATTGTGTGAAAGAAGCCGGAGCCAATGTTTCCATCATATTTGTTCCACCCGCATTTGCAGCAGATGCCATTATGGAAGCTGCAGATGCCGGTGTTGCATTAATAGTTTGTATCACAGAAGGCATTCCGGTACAGGATATGGTTAAGGTGAAAAATTTTATTCAGGGAAAAAATACAAAACTGATTGGTCCTAATTGCCCCGGAGTGATCACGGCAGATGAATGTAAGGTAGGTATCATGCCTGGCTTTGTATTTAAAAAAGGAAGGGTAGGCATTGTGTCCAAGTCCGGAACCTTAACCTACGAAGCAGCCGACCAGGTTGCCAAAGCAGGACTGGGTGTATCAACAGCAGTTGGTATTGGTGGCGATCCTATCATTGGTACCACCACAAAAGAAGCGGTTGAATTATTTATGAATGATCCCGAAACCGATGCTATTGTCATGATTGGTGAGATTGGAGGCGGCATGGAAGCAGAAGCGGCAAGGTGGATCAAAGAAAACGGAAATAAAAAACCGGTGGTTGGTTTTATTGCAGGTCAAACGGCTCCTCCCGGCCGTCGCATGGGCCATGCCGGTGCAATTGTGGGCGGAGCGGAAGATACGGCTGCTGCTAAAATGAAAATCCTTGGTGAATGCGGCATCCATGTTGTTCAAAGTCCTGCCGACATCGGAAAGACCATGGCCTCAGTTTATAAGAAATAATTTATAAAGAGCATTTTGAAAAATCCGCCTGAGGCGGATTTTTTTATACCCGTATGTAATAGTTCACCAGCATAGATTTATAGACGCAACATGATGGAGCAGACAACATAAAAAG
>CAMPIQ010000239.1 GCA_946886475.1 uncultured Chitinophagales bacterium
TCTCTATATAGATTTATTTCATTTTTTCTTATGAATGATCTTCCAATCCTTTGTTTTTTTATGCAGCATCTTTCAATGAAGCCCTGTCTTTTTATTAGAACTAAATTTAAAAAAAAGAACCTTCTTAAGCAAACTTACCAGGTGATTCACTCGATATTATAATAACTGTTGCTCAACAATACAATAACTGCTGATCCGGAACCTATTCATCACGATTGTGTTTTTTTATAGTCCGCCTTAATGACATTAAAATCCTTAATCCTTAAGGTCATAATTCTTTTTCAATTCACCAGCTAAAACGATTTACATGAGAAAATTTTTTATGCTTCTGCTTGGAGTGTTTTCATTTTTCATGCAAACTCTTGCACAAGAAAGAATCATAACCGGGAAGGTTATGGATTCACAAGGTAACCCCGTTCCTTTGGCTTCTGTTACTGTGAAAGGTACTAATATAGGAACCTCAACAACTACAAATGGGGAGTTTACACTTTCAGTACCTACGAATGCCAAAACTTTAGTGGTGTCCTCCGTAGGTTTAATGGAAAGAGAAGTTGAAATTGATACCCGATCCAATTACGAAATTTCTTTGGACCCTTCTACGGGGGATTTAGAAGAGGTAGTTATTACCGGATATACCAGGGTGAAAAAATCAGAATATGTTGGGGCTGCTTCTAAAATAGATAAAAGCCAAATTGAACTGGTGCCTGTCGGATCATTTGACCAAATTTTACAAGGCCGGGCTCCCGGTTTAAGAGTTTCCGCCGGATCAGGACAACCTGGTGCTTCAGCATCTGTTCAAATCAGGGGACCAAAGTCAATAGCTGGTGGTTCTGATCCGCTTTATGTGATTGATGGAATACCTGTTGAGGCATCTGTCTTTCAATCTTACAACCCAAATGATTTTGAAACTGTAGATATTATCAAAGATGCGTCTGCTGCAGCATTATATGGAAGTAGTGGTGCATCAGGTGTTATTGTTATAACCACCAAAAGAGGCAGACCGGGACAAACACGCATAACTTATCGACCACAACTTGGTATTTCACAACCGGGTTCCCAGCCATTTAACATGATGAATACAGCTGAGATTTTACAATTTCAGGAAAATTTAGGAAAGTTTATTCCAGGAATTGGTTTACCTGGCTGGCGCTATTCACCCAATAACCCTGCAAATGCTTCGTTAAGCCAGGCTCAAAAAGATGAAAATGCCCGTATTCTGGATAGTATAGGTGGTATCAAAACAGACTGGCAGGATATTTTTCAAAGACAAGGTTCATTTCAAAGCCATGATTTTAGTATCAGTGGGGGTACTGATCGTACCCAATTTTATACATCATTGGGTTATTATAATGAAGATGGTATAGGTGAACGTTCAAATTTGGAACGATATACTGTTCGTTTAAATCTTTCGCATACTGCAGACCGGTTGACCGCCCAATTTAATTCTACACTAGGCTACAGTAATCGGGACTTCATCGAGTCGGAAAATGGCATTGCACTAGCCAATCCATTTGCTGCAGCATACCTTGCACTTCCCTATCATAAATTATTTAGGGAAGATGGCACAGCCGATGTTGGCAGTGGAAAAGTAGGTCCCAATGCATATCAAAGGATAAGGGATATTGAGAGATATAATAACCAGATGAAAGCAACAGTGTCATTAAATCTTAATTATGATATCACTAATAACATTTACATAGGAACAACATTAGGTGGAGACTTTCGCGAAACCAATAATGTTACATATTTAAAACCTAATACGTTTACAACTTCAGTTTCTGGGTTTCCTACAAATTTTAACCAGGCAGGTTCTTATACCGAAAACTTTGGCCGAAACTTCCAGGGAAATACAAGAGGTTTTATTGGTTATAGAAACAACTTCAGTGATGTCCACAATTTAGATGTCACATTATACAGTGAATACTTTTTTAACAGGTCAAAAAACCTTGGCATTACTGCATTTAACTTAAATCCAAAATTATCCAATACACCTGCAGCCATTCCACAAGGACAACCTACTCAAATTGAATTATACAACAGAGTTAATGGCGGACGGTCTGAAAGAGCAACTGTTTCCTACCTTGGGACTGTAAAATATTCTTTTGCAGATAAATATTTTGTTGATTTCACAGCCAGGAGGGATGGTACATCAATATTGCCTGAAGTAAACAGGTACCAGAATTTTTTTGCCGCAGGATTATTATGGAATGTTTTAAAAGAGGGATTTACACAAAGCTGGAATGCCTTAAGCACCTTAAGAATCAGGGCTAGCTATGGCAGTTCAGCTAATGCACAAAACTTTCCCTTCGGCGATTTTGGATACCTGCCTTTGTATGGTCCAGGCAACTATGGAGGTTTAACTACATTAACACCAACAACTGTAGGTAATCCTTCTGCAGATTGGGAATACACAGACAAAGCCAACCTGGGATTTGAATTTGGGTTGATGCAGGAAAGACTTTACGGTGAATTGAATTTATATAATGAGATAACAAGAAATCTGTTTATTGAGCAACAAATTCCGGCAGAAAATGGAGGATCATTTTTAGCTGCAGATGTTAATGCCGGAGAAATGAGAAACAGGGGCGTTGAATTGAATTTGACTTATAATATATTAAGACAACGTTCCGGACTTAACTGGTCTGTAAGTGGAAATGTTGCTTATAATGATAATGAAATTACCAGTCTTGGAGATGAAGAAGAATTTGAACAGGGTACCAGTATCATCCGGGTTGGGTTACCATTAGGTTCACATTATTCTGTTAAATGGGCCGGTGTAGATGCGGCTACCGGAGATCCGTTATATTATGATGCTGATGGAAAAATTACTTCTCAATTTCCGGATGCCCAGGTTGCAGAATTTGGAACATTTTATGCACCTTGGACTGGAGGATTTAATACCAGTTTACGTTACAAAGGTTTAGAGATTGGGGCTTTCTTTAATTTCCAGGCAAAATTCAGCAGGTTTAACAACCAGGATTTTTTCCAATTAAACCATGCATTTGCATTGCAAGGATTTAACCTGAGAAAAGAAATGCTAACCATGTGGTCGCAGCCAGGCGATGTGACAAATATCCAGAAACCAACCACACAACGTCAATTTTCAAGTAAGGACATTCAAGATGCTTCTTATCTGCGATTTAGAAATTTACAGGTAGCATATTCTTTACCTGCAACAATTCTTAATAAAATAAAATACGTAGAGGCATTCAGGTTTTATGCGCAGGCTCAGAATCTGTATACCTGGACCAAATGGACAGGTTTTGATCCTGAAGATGATAACAATATTGCGGGTTATGAATACCCATTACCC
>CAMPIQ010000240.1 GCA_946886475.1 uncultured Chitinophagales bacterium
CACTTTCTGTTGGTTTTATGTATTTGGCGGCCATAGTAAAATATTTCATTACGAATATACGACCAATTTCGTATGAACAAAAAAAGAGATGGATATTTAGTATTTGTTAACAATAATTAACGATGAATGGAAAATGAAGCTGGCTGGCGGAAGGGTGGGAGGGTGTAAAGAGAAAAAAGACTGAGATCTGTTGCCGCACCATTGATCCGATAAAAATTCAATGCGTTCTCAATGTTCTTAATGTAATTGAGTAACGCTTATTTTTAACAGGTGCGGTACTGTGTTGCCAATCACTTCTCACTTTTCCCTGAAGCAGGTAAAGCGATCTTTTTATCAAAGGAATGGAAACAACGGAATTCCTTCCCTGCTTTTCTTTTTCATGAGGTCTTAATTTGAGGATACAATCAGCGTACAATGAAATTCCTGCAATAAGATCAAACGGGGGTGCATCCCGGTGCCAGTTGATAACGGAACCTGTTGGATATTCAGTTACCAGCAATTCAGCAATATCGGTGGTTTTTATTCCGGCCTGCTGGCATACCTTCTCTATAAGAAAATTAAATTCGCCTGGTATGGCCTTGCCTTTTGAAAGTGCTTTTTTTTCGAAACTATAATCATAACCAAAACTTGCCACTTTTCTTTTAGCTTCATAGCCGTGGAACTGGAAGTTATGCAATTCAATTCCGGATATCAGGTTGATCAAAAATTTTTCTTCTTCTATGCTGATAAACTGAGGATAATAACTAAAGCCCTCGGGATAGTTAGATTCAATGGGGAACAGGGTTTCCATTACAACAGAAATAACAAAAATCAGGCTAGCTCAAACCGGATTATTTACATGATTCATAAGGAAAGCGAAGCAGTACCTGGCATCCTTGCGGATAGGTGCTGATGGTGGCAATACCATCATATAATTCCGTACGGTTTCTGATAGTAGCAAAATGTAGTTCTGTTACGCCGGTCTGCTCTTTTTCTTTGCCATCATCTTTGATAGACAATTCAAATTGATTACCGGACCTGAGCTGGATCCACACATTGGATGCTCCCGAATTGATAGCAATTACCTGAAGCCTTTCCTGAATGATACGAAACAGGTTGACTTTGAAGCCACTTGACAGGTCCATCCATTCCCCTTCAAAATCATAATGAACATTGAATTTTTCAGCAGCTTTGTAAGGATGCACCAGTTCTTTGATGGAATCTACAATGCCTATATCATTTATAGTTGATGGTAATAAAGAATAACTGATCAGCCTGAGGTCATTTATGGCTGAAGTAAGATTGTCAACACTTTTTTTAAGCAGGTGCGGTTTGTCAATATTATTTGAGGCCGCCATTTCCAGGTAAAGTTTTGTAGTGGTCAAAACCTGACTAATGTTATCATGCAATTCAGTGCTTAATAATTCCCTTTCTTTTTCCTGTCCCTGGATGGTGGCCTTGATCACCATTTTTTGCTCGGTAAGTTTTAATTCAAGGAGCTTTTGTTCTAGTTTCTTTTTTTCTGTTACATCTCTGCCATAAACAGTTAACTGATCCCGTGTGGGATAAATGGTCACGTCAAGCCATTTATCAAGTGGAGAAAAATATCCTTCCACTCTTACGGGCTGTCCGGTATCAAAAGCTTTTTGGTAGGCATCAAAAAAAGTGGCCGTAGAAGGATTAGGGAAAAGTTCCTTTATGTTTTTTCCAAGCGCATCATTGGCTTTCAAACCTACAAGTGCACCGGCCTGGTTGTTGGCATACCGGATGGTCCAGTTCCTGTCAAGGGTAAAAAATCCATCAGTTATACTTTCAAGTATGGAAGTTAGCTCCATACTTTTTTCTTCTAATTTTAAACGGTATATGCGTCTTTCGGAAATGTCTTTTAACATACCACCGATACAAATAATATTTCCCAGGTGATCTTTCAATGGAAAGTAATGACAGTCTACCCATATGGAATTAGAGTTATCCTTTGGTATCTCATGAATATACCGGATGCTTTCTCCATTTAATACCCTGCGGAAATAATATTCGAGCGCACTTCTCCTGTCATCGGGTAACAGGGGTAAAACCGGATCGCCTATTTCGCAGATAAAATTGTAAAAATTCAGAAGGTGCTGTCTTGCCGGTTGGTTAAAATAAACAACATGCAGATTGATATCAAGTACAAAAATGCCATCTTCAATAGATTCAAGCAGGTGTTTTACGCCATCAGCCATAAGTGGATGTTCAAAGCTTCCGGTTTTGAATGAGAAAGTCATAAAAGAGTACGTTTATATAGCAGCATACAAGGGGGAAGCAAAAATAATATTATGTTTCGTCCTTGTTTGAAATTGTAACGTTTATTGGCAGTGTTAAGTAATAGTCCTTAATAAAATTTATTTAAAATGCTGATAGGAAGAGCTTTCAGCATTCCTGGTTATGATCTGGCCTTTTTTCTCATTTCTTTTACGGTGCTGGAACTTCCATCATGACTCCACCCTGGTGGCTTAATAAAATAATTGACCGCATTTTTCAATGATCCCGATCCGGCTGCCGACCTGATTAATTCAGACCAGGTTTTAAAGGCAACAATTACCGGATTGAAGGATCCGATATTTTTTGTAAGTCCGTAGGTTGGTTTTTGTTCTTCGGGTTGAAAACTTCCAAACATCCGGTCCCAGATGATCAAAATGCCCCCGTGATTTTTATCAAGATAATTCAGGTCAGTTCCATGGTGTACCCTGTGATGCGATGGTGTATTCAAAACAAATTCAAGAGCAGGGTGTAATTTCTTTATGGTTTCAGTATGTATCCAGAACTGGTAGATCAAACTGATTTGTTGCATAAAAAGGATCCATACGGGATGAAATCCCATCAATGGCAGCCAGGCCCAAAATAAAAACGAACCTGTTGCATTACCCGTCCAGGTTTGACGGAGGGCTGCAGCAAGGTTATAATGCCGGGAAGAATGGTGCACCACATGCGAGGCCCAGAACCAGTTCACATTATGCGATACCCGGTGAAACCAGTAATAACAAAAATCGTCCAGGAAAAATAATAATACCCAGTACCACCATACAGATGCGTTCAGCTCAAAGATCCTGAACCGGTATAAAAGCATAAACAACCCAAAAATCATAGCCTTGGTACCAAATCCTACTATCACATTGCCTATACCCAAAGCAAGGCTGCTCCATGTATCTTTCTTTTCGTAAAGGTGCCTGTTCTCCCGGTAGGAAATCCATGCTTCAAATGAAAGAAGCAATAAAAACCCGGGGATGGCATAATACAGAATTGCAGGGGGCATGCGCTAATGTAAG
>CAMPIQ010000241.1 GCA_946886475.1 uncultured Chitinophagales bacterium
TTATAATAGTATGTATAACCTTTTTCTTTTCCTGCCATTCAGACTCCAACAAAAAATTAGACGAACGGATCTCAACGCTAATAATAATGGATTCTCCAGTAGATTCTGCAAGCGCAGAACCTTATCTTTTTACTGATAAAAATGGTGAGGTTTTGCTTTCCTGGATCACAAAGACACCTCAAACCCATATACTCAAATAGTCCGAGTTTAAAAACGAAACATGGAGCGAGCCTATTACCATTGCTTCTGGCAGCAACTGGTTTGTAAATTGGGCTGATTATCCTTTGATCGTCTCAGATGGTAAACAGCATTTGATCTCACATTTCCTGGATAAAAGCGGTAAAAGCACTTATTCCTACGACGTTAAGATCACTACTTCTTCAGACCAAGGCAAATCCTGGAGCACCCCTGTCATTTTACATGATGATGGTAAAAAGGCCGAACATGGGTTTGTTTCAACGGTCCCTTACTGTGAAAATTATTTTATTTCATGGCTTGATGGAAGGAATTCTGCTGTTGAAGATTCCGAGGAGCATACTGATACCCATCCTGGTCAAATGACATTACGCGGGGCGGTTTTGGATAAATCCGGTAAAAAGATCAATGAGTGGGAACTGGACGATCGCGTGTGTGACTGTTGCCAGACGGGTGCTGGTATAACATCAAAAGGGCCTGTTGTCATTTACCGCGACAGATCGGATAATGAAACCAGGGATATCTCCATTGTCAGGTTCGCAAATGGTAAATGGACCCGGCCCAAAACCATATTTGCGGATAATTGGGAAATAAATGGATGTCCTGTGAACGGTCCACGCATTGATGCAGAAGGCAACAATATGGCGATAGCCTGGTTTTCAGCACCTGGTAAAAAAGCACAGGTAAATGTTGTTTTTTCGGAGGATGCCGGTGCCAGTTTTTCTAAACCTGTAAGAATTGATGAGGGCAATGCTTTAGGAAGAGTGGATATAGTTTTGCTAGATGATAAAACAGCCATGGTGAGCTGGATGGAGGGGTCTTTAATTAAAGCAGTAAAGGTTTACAATACCGGCCAAAAAGATCCTCCAATCATCATCGCCCATTCTTCAGATGCAAGATCAAGCGGTTTCCCTCAAATGACAAAATCCGGTGACCAGTTATTCTTTGCATGGACGGATAGTAAAGAGAAAACCATTAAAATGGCCCGGCTTTCTTTATAAAGCCGGGAAAAACAGGAGGATCTTGGTTTGCCTTGATGAAGTCAGTCAATTATCCATTAAAAAATTAATGGAATTTTCTTCTCAGAAATTGCGCATTGATCGCCACTATTATGGTGCTTAAACTCATTAGTACAGCGCCCATGGCAGGACTTAATACAAAACCACGGCTATATAGGACCCCGGCTGCCAAAGGAATGGCAATAACATTATATCCTGCCGCCCACACCAGGTTCTCTATCATTTTGCGATACGTTGCCCTTCCAAATGCTATTACATTTACAACATCCTTCGGATCACTATTCACTAAAATGATATCAGCAGTTTCAGCAGCTACATCCGTACCACTTCCCACCGCAATACCTACATCTGCCTGTGCTAAGGCCGGTGCGTCGTTAACACCATCACCCGTCATGGCAACCACTTCTCCTTTATCTTGAAATTCTTTAACCTTGTGCTGCTTTTCATGTGGTAGCACATTGGCCATGTAACCATCCATTTCCAGGCTTTTCGCAACTGATGCAGCAATTTTTTCATTATCGCCAGTTAGCAGAAAGGATTTAATGTGCATTTTCTTTAGTAATGCTATAGCTTCTGCTGAACTTTCCCTAATACTATCCGCAAGAGTAATAATTCCGGCAGGTTCATTATTTATCAGGACAAAATTTATTGTTTCCATTTCCTGGTCCACTTCTGCAGGTATAGGGGGCAAAGGCTTGCCAGTTTGCTTAAAATAGTTGGGGCCTGCAGCAACAATTTTTTTATCATTCACAGTACCGGTAACTCCAACACCCTGGATATATTCAAAACCATCCGACTTCCACAAATCAAGCTTTTTTTCTTTAAGCTTTCTCAGTATACCATGTGCAATATGGTGTTCCGAATTTTGCTGTATGGCCGCGGTATACTGCAATATTTCATCAACAGAATATTCATTGGACAGGTTAAGTATTTTTTGAACCTCATGAGATCCTTTTGTAACTGTCCCGGTTTTATCGAATATGATAGTGGTCAGATTCCTGGCACTTTCAAAAGCGGTACGGTTACGAATAAGTAACCCGTTTACTGCAGCCAGGGTAGTTGAAATGGCCACCACCAACGGAATGGCAACACCAAGAGCATGAGGACAAGCAGTTACCATTACTGTAACCATACGTTCCAGCGCAAATGAAAGATTGCCTTCTTCAGAATACCAATAGACAAAAGTTGCCACTCCTACGGTAATAGAAACTATCGTAAGCCATTTAGCCACCTTATCGGCCAGGTTTTGTGTATTTGATTTGGCATTTTGTGCGGATTGAACCATTGTAATGATCTTATTCAAATAACTATCCGGTCCAACCCCCGTTATTTTTATTTTAAGTACACCATCCCCATTCACCGATCCCCCAATAACTTTCATACTCATTTCCTTTTTTACCGGGACGCTTTCGCCGGTAAGCATACTTTCGTTAACATTAGAAGCTCCCTCAAGTACAAGGCCGTCTGCTGGAATTTTTTCACCTGGTTTAATAATGGCAACATCCTGGTTCTTTAACTCTTTTAAGTCGATATCAACAACACCGCCATCTCTTTCCACATGAACTTTGGAAGGCAGCAGCGCTACAAGAGATTCCAATGCTCGTGAGGCTGCCATTTGCGAACGCATTTCAAGCCAGTGTCCAAGTAGCATGATGTCGATCAATGTTGCCAGTTCCCAGAAAAAATCCATTCCCGGTAGCCCCACTATTACGGCAACACTATAAATAAAAGCAACAGAAATAGCCAGCGCCACTAAGGTCATCATACCTATTGCCTTGTCCCGGATTTCCCTGATCATTCCAACCAGGAAAGGCCACCCACCATAGAAATAGATCATACTGCCCAGGGCAAGCAATACATATTTGTCGCCGGGAAATTTAAATTCAAATCCAAGCCACTGCTGTACCATGTGCGATAATAGAAGTAC
>CAMPIQ010000242.1 GCA_946886475.1 uncultured Chitinophagales bacterium
TACTAATGTTTTATCAGGCGTAATCATTTTTTCTGCTTGTGTCATTAACCTCGCAGCCTCCACAATGGATGAAAAATAAGTTTGAGATGCGGCCAGGATTGCTGCACCTGCAGCTCCTGATACATTCTTCATTTTAATTAACGGAAGGTTTAGTACTGCACTCCGGATCCTTAGCCATATATCATTTTTACTTCCCCCTCCGGCTGTAAATACCTGCTTAATTGCTTCACCGGATAAATTCATTACTGCTTCATAAGCATATCTTTCTATAAAGGCCACTCCTTCCAGGTAAGCTGTAAATAATTGTTCTTTTGTCAAATCCGCTGGTGCAAAACCCATAGCCTGGGGAGCTACAAACGGAAACCGTTCACCCTTTTGCATTAGAGGCCATGCAAGATGGTTTGAAGGAATTTGTTTACTTACCGAAGCGGTTAACTGATCAATATTTTCATCTCCAAATAACCGGTTAATCCAATCGGCCCCTGTATTGCTAGCACCTCCAGGCATCCAGTAACCATCAGGATGCCGGTGACAATAAATAGCTCCGGAAGGATCTTTAAATTCATTTCGGGTTACTCCTTTCAATACCATAGTGGTTCCAATCGTTGTATTCCAATCTCCAATATTAACTGCACCTGATGCAATCTGTGATGCACAACCATCCGTCATGCCTGCTGTAACAATTGTGTTTGGACTTAAACCCAGTTCCCTAACAAGTTCAACGTTCAACTTTCCAATGGGTGTGCCGGGTGAAACAACTTGTTGTAACCAACATTTTTTTATTGATAATGTTGAAGTGATATATTCAGGCCATTGAAATGTATGTAAATCATACCCAGATTTTAATGCATTGGTGTAATCCGTAGTTTCAAAATTTCCACATAGCTTACCAGTAATAAAATCAGCGGCATGAATGAATTTATAAAGTGATGCTATTTTCCCGGGAAAGTTATTTATAAACCAAATCATTTTTGGCAAACCACTTGAAGTATTAAAGGCGGCATATCCATTTGTATCTGCTGTAACCGCTGCTTTTTTACAAACATCCGCTTCTTTCGCTGAACGGGGATCACTGTACATGATGGCATGATGCAAAGGATTATTATTCTTATCAATTGGAATGATGGTTCCGGATGTTGAAGTGACCGCAATTGCCCTTAATTTAGAAAGATCAACCACAGTTGACATTTCGCTGCACATTTCTTTTAGCGAATTAAGACAAGAGGACCACCATTGCATGGGAGGTTGTTCCTCTCTGGACTGATCATTTAAAGTAAACACTTCTTCCTTTGTACAAAGCAGGTTTCCCATGTTGTCAAGCATGACGACACGTGCGCCTTGCGTACCAATATCTATACCTATAAAATAGGCAACATTCATTTTTTTCATTCTCAGGTTTGGCTAAAAAAATTCCTGGTCTTCTTCCATTCAGCATACAACGCAGCATACTTCTGCTGGTCTGCCGGGGCAGCAACTTCTATTTCAATATTGGCTAATTGATTGTCGATATTCAATGCATCATTACAAACTAATGCACCGCCTACTGCAGAAGATTGTTGAAAGCCATGACGTACCTGCACTTTTTTATTAATAACATTGGCAATCAATTGTCTTAGATATTTACTTTTTAAACCACCGCCGCAAGCCCAGACATAATCGGCCTGGTGCCCTGCAATTTCTTTGAGCAGCTTATAATTCTCGGCAATTGAAAATGCAATATCCAGTAATGTTGCACGCACAAAACAACTACGGGTAAGTTCATGAGAGACTGGAGCCGGGAATATAAAGCCACCGGTAGTAATACTTTTTCTTTCCGAAGCAATCAATGAGCCCAGGGATGCCATGCAGTAACCCTGTTTATTCTCTGTTAGTTCTTTTTCAATAATTTCATAATCTTCATTCGGATAAAAAACTTCTTTTAATCGTTGATAATTCAGACCGGTCACGCCTGCATTGGCTTCAAATACAAATCGTCCATTTTCAATATCCCTGCTTGTCCATGTCCGTTCTCCGGGATCTGTAATATAGGAATCAACCAATTTCACAATCGGTGTTGTTGTACCGGATACTATCACCACATCATCCATTGACGGCTGTGTGCTTTTGATAGCCAGTTGTGTATCCCCACCGCCGGTTACAACAACGGCAGTTTCTGCAATGTTCCATTCCTTAGCCACCTCATTTCTAACCGGTCCGCTGATGGTAGCCGCATCAGAAAGTGCAGGGAAATATTTTTCATCCAGGCCAAACATATTTTGTAATTCCGGGCTCCAATCTTTTTTGGCTACACCATACAACAATGTTTCTGATGCCTGGGAATGTTCGTACTTGGGTATGCCAGTAAATTTAAATTCGGCCCAATCACTGATACTCAGAAAAAAAGACAACTGGTCCCAGAGATCTTTTCTGCGTTCACGGATGCCCGTTAATTTAAATGCGGAGAATAATGAAGTGGGATATCGACCCGTAAGTTTATAAACCCGATTTTTGTCCCCAATAGTATGTTCCCATTCCCGACCCCGATGGTCAATATTTGGTAACCCGATCAGGGATTTCTCATCCTTTCCTATCAAAACAATCCCTTCACGCTGGCTGGTAGTTGTTATGGCTTTTATTATTACATCACCTGCCTGTTTTAATGCCCCGGCTCCCAGCTCTTTTAATTGTTGCCATAAAAGTTCCGGGTCAAAATAAATTGAATCAGGATATAGGTTATCGCGGTGATATACAATATCACCTGTGGCCACCCCTAAAATTTCACCATATGGATTTACGACTACTACCCGGACATTTCCCGTCCCGATATCTACAACCAAATAGGCATCCTTCTTTTGCATCATCATTTTTTATCGTTGTATATGAGCAGATATAACTTCCTTGTTGGCTAATTTTTCAACAGATCTGTTATCATGGATAAACCAACCAATTAAAACATCATTCAGAATTTTTACATGGTGATCTTCCACTTCAAATGTTGCACCTGCAATATGAGGTGTTGCCAAAACATTAGGCAGATTGATAATCTTATAATCCAGTTCGTCAGGTGGCTCCTGGTCAAATAC
>CAMPIQ010000243.1 GCA_946886475.1 uncultured Chitinophagales bacterium
AACCAGGCAACCAGGCCTCTGAAATGCATTTTTGGTTTTGGTACATCCACTACGGCAAGGTTTCTGCCTACTGTTGCCATTGATCCCTTATCAAAGTATTCGAACTCGTAGCGGTTATCTGATTTTCTTTCCATCAACAGCAAATTCTTTGCAAGTACATCTGCCTGGTTGATGGCCACATTGGCCACCTGGGGATGTCCTTTCGGCCATTTTGGAGTTTCCATATAGGCAAGGTCGCCCAATACATAAACATTTTCACTGCCTTCCATTTTGTTATGCCTGTCAACCTTTATCCTGTTACCCTTTACTATCAATGAACTTTCTATGCCGGGCGGCACATTTCCTTTTACGCCTGCAGCCCAAATCACGGTATTACTGAAAATGGACTTGTTATCAGATAAAAAAACCTGCTCCCCGTCATAATCCTTTACCATGGTATTGGTCATAATGGTTACTCCCAGCCTGTGCAAATACCGGCATGAATCTTCTGATGATTTTTCACTCATGGAAGCAAGCGTTCTTGGTCCGCCTTCCAGAAGATAAATATTCATGTTTTTAAAATCCAGCTCCGGATAATCCTTTGGTAAAACATATTTCTTCATCTCTGCCAGTGCACCGGCCACCTCTACTCCTGTTGGTCCTCCGCCTACTATAACAATGTTCATGAGCCTTTTTATCTGGCCGGGGTCCTTTGCCAGTAGAGCATCTTCAAAATTCTGGATCAGCCGGTGACGGATCTGCAACGCCTCAACTGTTGATTTCATTGGAAAGGCATTTTCAGTAATCTTTTCATTACCAAAAAAATTTGTGTCTGCTCCCAGTGCCAACACCAGAATATCATAGCTGATCTTTTCAGTGTTGGTTAATATCTTATTTTCTGAAGGCAAAACCTTTTGCATTTCTTCAATGCGGATCCTTACATTCCTGCTTTTATGAAATGCCTTTCTTAAGGGGAAAGAAATATTACTTGCATCAAGGGCTGCGGTGGCCACCTGATAAAACAAGGGCTGGAACTGGTGATAATTAAATTTATCGATCAGTAATACCTCAACTCCGGGTTTATTATTGAGCTTACGTGCAAGTTTCAAACCTGCAAAACCAGCTCCCACTATTACAATCTTCATTGCCATGCTTTTTAGTGTCAGATCTGTTTTAATTAATCAGAGCAACGGAATGTGTTCCGTTCACTGTGCCATTAGAATGGCCAGGGTCAATACCGGCCTCCCTACCTTCCGCTGCAGATGCTTATTCTCTTCAATACAATAACCGCACCTTTAATGTATGAGGCACTTCCTTTAGCAATTGTGTAGCATGCTTTGATAATTTATGATCAACATCAACAACAACATAACCGATTTCCTCGTTCGTTTTCAGGTACTGACCAAGTATATTGATGCTGTGCCTGGACAATTCTCCATTGATCTGGCTTAATACACCAGGAACATTTTTATGTATATGAAGGATCCGGTGCGACCCCGCCTGTGGTGGTAATGAAAGCGCGGGAATAGTATGCGAACCCAGCGTAATTCCCTTTTCAAGGTAATTCAGCAGTTTGTTACTTACATCTTCACCAATATTTTGTTGGGCCTCTTCTGTTGACCCCCCAATATGCGGGGTAAGTATCACATTGGGCAATCCCTGCAAAGGAGTTTCAAAATGATCGCCATTCTTTTCAGGTTCCAATGGAAAAACATCCACTGCAGCACCTGCAATATGACCATCAAGAATTGCATTTCTTACAGCAGAAAGATCCATTACTGTACCCCTTGCATAATTAATAATGATGCTGCCCTTTTTAAATTGTTTGAGGTTATTTTTATTGATCAGGTTTTTGGTTTGTGGCGTTTCGGGAACATGGAGGGTAACCACATCAGATTTTCCCAACACATCTTTTAAAGTTCGCATGTCTGTGGCATTGCCTAAAGGGAGGCGGGTTTCCACATCATAGAAGATCACTTTCATTCCAAGTGATTCGGCCAGAACACTCACCTGTGAGCCAATATTGCCGTAGCCTATGATACCAAGGGTTTTTCCTCTCAATTCATAACTTCCACTGGCTTCTTTCATCCAGCTTCCTTTATGAGCAGCCACAGATTTATCAGGAATTCTTCTGATCAGCATAATGGCGGAACCAATTACCAGTTCCGCAACCGAACGGGTATTGGAATAAGGAGCGTTGAATACCGCGATGCCCTGATTGGTGGCTTCCTTTAGATCTACCTGGTTTACGCCTATGCAAAAACAACCAATGGCCTGTAATCTTGTTGCCGCTTTAAGTACCGCCTGAGACACATGGCTCTTGGACCTGATGCCAAGGATATGAACCTGTTTAACAGCATCGATGAGTTCTTTTTCTGAGTAAGCCTTTCCTAGTCGCTGAACCTGGGTATACCCCTGTCTGGTAAAATTCCTGACCGTAATTTCACTGATATTCTCCAGTAATAAAACCTTAATTTTTTCCTTCGGATAACTGGTTTTTGCTATATCCATAGCACAAATATGAGGAAATAATTAAGCCCATTCCCTTATTTTGAAAACTTGGATTTGTTTTTGTGGTGCCTTTACTAATAAATTTACCGGGTAACCAATTTCATGAAAAATTTCTGTGACTTGAAAACCACTGCATTCATCCTTTTCCTTACGATTACCATTTGGGGTTGTGGCGAATCTTCTGCGCATAAACCTCAGGCAGCTCCAAAAGATACCATTCAGTTACTTCCTCCTGCCGGACATCTGGATTCCGCTGAATTCAAAAAATACCACAACATGGTTAGTGAATTTGTGGACAATAATCTGTCTGAGAGATATTTTAACGGAGGCGTACTGGTTGCCAAAAACGGGGTTATTGTCTATGAACGATACACAGGTTTCAGTAATTTGAAAACAAAGGATTCCATGACCGCTGAAACGCCTTTGCAGGTGGCTTCAACCGGTAAAACATTAACGGCCGCTGCAGTTCTTAAGCTGGTACAGGAAGGTAAAATGAATCTGAATGACCTGGTTACTAAATTCATCCCCAATTTTCCATATACA
>CAMPIQ010000244.1 GCA_946886475.1 uncultured Chitinophagales bacterium
GTTCTCGAAATCTCCATGGATGTTATTTAAATAATTAAAATAAAAAGATCAAAGTAAAAGGATGAACCTGTTCAGGGTGCGCTCCAAACCGGGTCTTTCTTTTTTTGCTACCGTTTGCTAGCCCATTAACGCAGGTTCCATTTTCGTTCTGTTATATTTATTCCTGTACTCCACCGGTGAAACGCCGGTATATTTTTTAAAGATGGTTCTGAAAGCTTTGATATCATTATACCCGGCCTTATACATGGCTTCATTTACATTTTCCCTGTTGCTCTCCAGGCTCATTTTTGCAGCCTCAATGCGAACACGCTGCACGTATTCAACAATGGAATTGTAGGTAACTTTTTTGAATCTTCTCTCGAGATTGCGCCTGCTGATGGCCAGCCTGGATGCCAGTTCATCTATGGTAATTTTTTCCTGATAGTTCTTCTCTATGTAATCCTGCGCTTCCCTGATCACATCATCTTCGTGTTGTTTCTGCGGATTAAAGATCATGAATGCCGACTGGCTGTTGCGTTCTATCTGAATCTCAAAAAGTTTGGAACAGATAATAGCCAGGTCCCTGCCGGCAAATTTTTCAACGAGGTATAAAGCAAGGTTCAGCCATGAGTAAGCTCCGCCACTGGTATAAATGCCCTTTTCATCGGTTATGATCTTATCCGGAACCAACTCAATACCGGGAAACATCTGCCTGAAATTGTCCGCTTCCACCCAATGTGTTGCGCATTTCTTTCCATTAAGCAATCCCGTACCGGCTAAAAGAAATACACCTACACAAAAAGATGCAATAGAGGCACCCTGCTTATATTGATCCACCAGCCAGGGTATGAATTCCTTATTATCTTCAATAAGCTGGTGCTTATCCCCGAAGATGGCCGGAATAATGATCAGGTCCGTATGATCAAGGTCTTTGGCCAGCACATCCGGATGAATGGTAAATAATCCCTTCTTCATCCTGGTCTCCTTATTCAGGCCTACCAGTTGAATGGTAAATAATGGGTCCTGTCCCGCTCTTGCCAACACGGAATTCACTTCATTAAATATCTGGTGACAACCTTCAATATTCACCAGGCTGCAATCGCCCTGAGGAATCAAAATTGAAATGTGTTTCATTTCCCGGCTTTTAAAATTTAATAGTAAGTCAATGGCTGATGGCTATTGGTGTTCCAAAACTACGTTAATCCCCTGTCGCAATCAACCCCTTATAATGACGTATTTCCACCCTTTATAAATAAATTATTCTAATAACCTTTGCATAGATAACAATAACCCTTATCAACACCCGAAATTATTTTTATGAACCTGCTAATTGATTCCAATCCTGTCCTCATCAACCTGGCTTATCTGCTTTTGAGGTGGATGAGTGGACTGATCCTTTTTATTGGAGGCGCCGGCAAGGTTATGGGATGGTTTGGAGGCTTTGGTCTTGATACTACTGTTTCAATGTTCCAGTCATCCATGAACCTATCACCCTTTTGGGCATACCTGAGTTCGTTCACTGAATTCATTGGAGGCTTTTTAATTATGGCCGGACTATTTACAAGGCCTGCTGCACTGGCATTGTTTATTAACATGCTTGTGGCCACCATTTTGGTTGGAACTAAAAATTTCTTCATGGGTGGTGCGGCCTATCCATGCTTATTGATGATCTGCTTCCTTTATATACTGGTATCTGGTCCGGGCATACTGAGTTTCGATGCACTGATCTGGAAGCGGAATAATAAAAACATAGTATGAACCTTAAGGAAATGATAGAAGTATTCAAAACAAATGTTCAGGAAAAAACCGATGCCGGCAGACTTGTGTCTTTACTATCAGGACATTTCCCTGACAGCCGTATCAATTTTGATCTGTGGGATTGCGACAGGATCTTAAGAGTGCAGGGAAATGATTTTACCACCCGCCGTATCATAGAACTAATGGAAGCAAGCGGATTCAGTTGTTCTGTATTGGAATCATAAAATTCCAATGAATCATGATCAGTAAAATTATGGATACCAATGAAGGAGAGATGAATAACTTTTCCATTTACAAACTGATAGAGGCAGAACAGAAAAATATTTATGCTGCCTGGACGCAGGCTGAACAAGTGAAAAAATGGTGGGGGCCACGGCATTTTATCAATCCTGTTTGTGAATTGGATGTGCGGGTTGGTGGAAGATTCCGGATAGAAATGACTGCGCCGGATGGTGCGGTTTTTCCAATGAGCGGAATATTCCACGAGATCATTCCAAATGCAAAGCTTGTTTTTACCACCATAGCATTTGAAGATGAGAACGGAAATGGTCCTTTGGAATACCTGAACACTGCCACGTTTGTGAAAGGGAAAGATGCAACCATGGTAGTAGTGAAAGCTGAGATCCGCAAATCAGTACAGAACATGGAATGTTTAATGGATGGAATAAAGGAAGGCTGGAAACAAAGCCTCGACAAGCTTGAACTATTATTACAAAACCAAAAACATTTTAAAACATCAATATGAAACAGATCAATGCGTACTTAAGCTTCAATGGAAATTGCCGCGAGGTTATGACATTTTATAAAGCCTGTCTTGGTGGCGACCTGCAACTCATGACCATGGACAACCTGCCATCTACTGAAGACAGTCCAAAAGGAACCGGAGACCGCATTATGCATTCTGAATTAAAGAATGACAGCGGATCCATAATGGCAACAGATATGGTATCACCAGAAGGGATACAGGCCGGAAATAATTTCTCTCTTGCAGTTGCCTGCAACAGCGAAGATGAGCTCAACAAAAAATTCAATGCATTAATGGAAGGAGGGAAAGTATATGAAGCGCCTAAAATGCAATTCTGGGGTGATTATTTTGGTTTTGGCGAGGACAGGTATGGAACAAGGTGGATGTTTACTTATTCTCCCAATTCAAATTAACAGCGCGCAGATAAACCCGGAAGTGTCTTTTTGAAAAATGCAATTCAAGCGCTTAAAAATTCCGGTTCGCTTTTAACTTTATAATCAATCAGTCAAAAAATAATTTAAATATGCCC
>CAMPIQ010000245.1 GCA_946886475.1 uncultured Chitinophagales bacterium
GTGGTATGGGTATCATGAACAAGAACCTCTTCCATAATTTCTGTTTGGGATTAAAAAACGGATTATAAAAAAATTTGTTTTAAAATAAACTAGTTTTCAGTCAGAATTTTTGGATTGGTTTCCAGGATAGCGCCGACAAGATATAAAATCCCGGTTATATTAACAATATAACCCACCTTAGTTTTTATACTGTTGCAGGAGGTTTTATGGCTCCAGAACCGAAACCTGAAGGCAGGGAAAGTTTTCACGGAATTCAACGGGATCTATAAATCCATATACATGCAATCCCTGGCCTGAGATCCTGGCAAATTTATATAAGGAGTTGAATTCTACATCATTAAAAATACCGGAACAGACCCTGTTGATAAAATATTGAGGATCCCTCAGCTTTTTCAGGAACTCCATGGCCGAACTGTCATCCTGAACAAGTTCCTCCTCAAGGGGGTCAGGCCAGGTTAGGAAAATATCTACCTGTTGCTTATAAAAGACCTGTTTATTGAATGAACCATGATTTTTAACGCCTTTAGTTTTGATCTTATCGGCATGGGCCATCTCGGGATTATTCAATCCCATAAGATCAATGGTCTGGCCTTCGTAAACATAGCCTATACCACCTGCGGCAATCACTCCATAATTAGGTTTTACAGGGCAACCGGACATCATCTTATTCATATGGCCCGCAAGCTGCCTGCCATTACTGGCAATATCAAACTCACTTTGCAATTGGGAATGACTAATGAGGTCAGGTTTCAATTCACTGAAATATCCCCTTGCAGCTGATGAAAAGCTTTCCCGCAGGCTGGCATCATTGGTGGAGTTAAGATTCAGTAATATCAATGTAACAACTGCAGCAGCAATTATTGAAGTTCTTCTGAAGTTCAATCCCGGTCCGTAAGAAAGCAGGAACAACAATCCTATGAAAGGAAAGACCGGCTGATAAAACCTTGAATATTTAAAATGATCCCCACCGGTAAGAAAGGGATAACCAATAAAGAATAAAATGATGAGCAATAGAATGATCTGATCTATATGTGATCTCCAGTTAAGAAATCTTTTTCTATTGAAGATCCATATGATACAGGTTAAGAACAAAACAAAAGGAACAAAACTGGTATGCCTGAGCGCATCGTAGAAATAAAAAAAGGCCATCCTGATATTGTCAGCCATGGACATGCTCACCTTGGCATAGAAAGTATTCGGGAAGGGATAACCAAAATAATTTAAACGGAAAACTGTAAGGAGGGTTATGGATAAGATAACCGCAAGCAACAGAAAACCATTCCTTTTCACCGAATGCAGGAACGAATCACCCCCTGCGTAATCCTTCAACACTTTAGCGGCAAACAATATCAATGATACGGCTATTCCTTCCGGCCTGATGAAAGGAAGTAAAATGGTAATGATGAAAAATAACCGCCGGTGTTTATTATTCAATAATAAAATGATGGCCCATGATGTTGCCAGGATCCACAGGCAGAGGTCCATCATTGTAAATACATTCCAGTCAATGAATCCGGGGATCAGTAATATAAATGCTGTAAAATACCAGGCTTTGGTTTCCGACAGTTTTGATTTAATAAAACGGAAATATCCAAAAACAGTCAGCGTGGTTATAAGAAAGCACAATACCAGCAGGGTTTGTTCAAATGGCAGGAAGCGGAGTGCATAGATGAATGTGAGTATTAATGTCCATAAAAAAGAAGTGAATCCTTCAACCCTCGGACCTCCAATATTATAAACGAAACCATGGCATTCTATTACTTTTCTTACATAAACGAAATAAATATTACTGTGATCATTGACTGACTGTTAATTGTCCAGGCCAACAATACTCCTGATCAGAACAACTCCCAAAACAGCCAGTAATACCTTAATATAATCCTTGATCATAAGCAGTTCTCCAAACAGGTTCAATATTTAAAAGGAGCATGTATATGTTTCAGCAATAGCGCATAAAGAAAGAAAAAAAAATCCACTTATTTAAACGGGGAATGGAGTTCACTACCAGGCAAATCTGATAAGGAGAAGCTCGGGGCGAAAAGAATAATCAATTACATTACTGTAAAAACTTTATTCAGGACCCGTGGTCTCCAAATTTATCCGGATACACTTCTCTTGATGCTTTTTCCCATAAAACAGTTTGCCTTCCTTTAAGGTGCCTGACAAATCCTCCGTAAAGAGAATAATTGATGAAAAGAAAATAATACGGAGCATATAAGAAACCTATCCTGGTCTTTCTTGATTTCATCAGATAGCCCAGGAAGGCAAGAAAGTAAAATAATACCTGGGCCAGTAATAAACCACTGTATACCCAGCCAGTGCTGTACATAACCAGCAGGATATTACACAGCAGAACAAGAGGCAGGAAAAGAGGACAAAGTGTCCATCTTAAAACCCTGTGGGATATATACTGGAAGGATAATCTTGGATATTTAAAAACATTCAGCAGACCACTCAACATTTTCATAGACTGAAAAGCACCGGCGCTGATCCTTATTTTGCGTTTCTTTTCTTCCTTTAATGATACGGATGCACTTTCCATGGCATAGGCCGCAGGCTCATAGGCAAACCTGTAACCCTTCATGCAAATCCTCAATGAAATTATCAGGTCATCCAGGAGTACATCAGGACCGGGATATTCATATAAAGCGGTTCTCAGTGAGAACAGCTCACCGGCTGCGCCCACCACACTATAAAACTGGTAATCGAGTTTTTTGAGTGTGGACTCATATTTCCAGTAAAGCCCCTCACCTGCACCGGCAGCAGCTTCTGAAAATGACTGAATGATCTTTTTCTCTCCGGCTACGCCTCCAATCCGGGGATCCGAATAATGCCTGATGATGTTTTTGATGCTTTCCCTGTTCAGTAAAGTATTGGCATCGGAAAATATCACGAAAGGCGTTTGCACAAATTGCATGGCCCTGTGCATGGCATCAAC
>CAMPIQ010000246.1 GCA_946886475.1 uncultured Chitinophagales bacterium
GGCCTACATATACCCTGAGAGATCTGATCCATTCTGTTTTAATTAATGATTCAGTCAGAGAATAACCTAAAGCCAGGTTTTTAAGTCTTAAGTAAGCCATGTTTAACAAGTAACGATCCTGTACCTGCATATTATTAGCCGTATTGCTACCCAAATTGTTGTAAGCTGCAGGATAAAAAGCACCTGTATTATCCGGGGTCCAAAAATTACCGGCAATAGCTTCAGGCATTGCACCGTCACTGGCATGATAACCTGCTATGGCCAAGGCTCCATTACCCCATATTTGACGACTTCCTACTCCCTGGAAAAAAGCACTGATATCAAATCCTTTAAAATCGGCTCCAAGTCTAAAACCATATTCATAACGTGGAAGAGAATTTCCAATTACTTCCAGATCTCCATGATCATCCAAAGTTCCTTTACCATTATTGATTTCACCATCACCATTTACATCAATAAACTTAACATCACCGGGACCAAATCTAAAGTTTGCTGAATTTTGTAAAAATGCCTGGTAAACAGGATTTTTACCGCCGCTTGCTTTTAATTTATAAGCTTGTCTTCCAGCATACAAAGCACTTTCAGCTGCAGTAAGAGTAATTAAAATTGGCTTTCCACTTGCATCCAATTCAAAATCATCCAATTGGTATAATCTATCTGTACGATAGCCCCATATTTCGCCAATGTTCTTGCCATTATAATTTCCATTAACCTGGGTACCGGAACCATATGAAGTCAGGATACTTTCTGCATCAGAAATATTTCCCCTGAAATTAATTCCCAGGCCATTTTTGAAGGTATGGTTGAAATCGAGCGTAATTTCCCATCCCCTGGTTTGAAGAGCTCCATAGTTACCTAAAGGTGCTCCTGTTCCAAATGTTAATGGAATACCTTCCTGCGGCACAATCATATTCTTTGTATTTCTTTCAAAAAGATCAAAAGAAAGGTTAAGCTTACGCTTAATTAAACCTATATCCAATCCAAGATTTTTACTTTCTATATCCTGCCATTGAATATCTGAAGAAACAGCTGTAGGACTACCTACAAAGTTTACCCTGCCTCCATTGATCCAGGTAGATTGACCACCTGGTAATGTTGAAATGTATAAACCACTGGCTACACTCTGATCACCAATAGAACCCCAGGAACCTCTAACTTTTAAGAAATCAATTACAGGTTGTGTCCATTGCATGAAATTTTCTTCACTGGCTACCCAACCAGCAGAAACAGACGGGTACCATCTCCACCATAAAAATTCAGGAAATTTTGAAGATCCATCATAGCGCAAATTTCCTTCAAGCAGATATTTGTTCTTGAAAGCATAGTTGATCCGTCCGAAATAACCTAATTGAGATTCCCAGGTTTTGTTACCATCAATTGTTTGTGTACCTGTACCAAAATTGAATTGTGGATTTGTAATATCTGATAGATTGGTTATTTGGGATGATTGCCATTCAGTAGTTGCAGCAACACGATTTAAACCTAATATAAATTTAAAAGCATGATCTTCTTTTACATTCAAATTATAAGTTGAGAAAGCATTTATTGTATGACTGAAAAAGTTTTCAGCGCTGCGATAAAAATGATCCGGGTTGGCTCCAGGTCCGGTATAGGTATCTAAAGAAAGATCATAAGCAGCAATAGCACCAGGATCAGTACTGGCCACCACCTGGCCTTCATTATTTACATAAACCGGATTACCATTTGCATCTAACCTTGGTTTAGGAGCCGACCAGGAGTTTCTTGCTGTAAATCTTGTTCCGGGTCTTTTCCAGATTTCATCCTGGTTTGAATATGTATAATCGAAGTCTATTTTCCAGTTGTTGGTTATATTAACTGTAGACCCCAGGTTAATATTAGAATAATTGTATAAGATGTTTGCTGTGTTTGCAGCTGCTACTTCACTTTCAGGGCTGCGAATAGGGTCTCCATTTTCATCTTTGCCTAATGGGTAAATTGAGCTCCACCTGTACAGGTACAGCCAGGGATCAGCAGTTGTGGAGGATGTAGCATAACCATATTCCTTATTTCTTCTTGAATAAATTGCTCCCGCACGAACGGTTAAATATTTATTGATCTCACTGGATATTTTCATTGAAGCATTATACCGGGTAAATTTATCCGATTTAGCAGGCTTCAACATACCACTCTGATCTAATAAACCTAATCCAATATTGTAGGAAGTTTTTCCAGAAGTTAATCCAACGGATAAATCATGCTTTTGTGTTGGAGCCCACTCTCTAACCATATAATCATAGGGGTCATAAGTTCTCATTCCCATTTTTTGGTTATTAGCTGCTCCCTGTACATACCAGTCTCTTCCAAAAACTGTGGGATCATTTGGGCCAATTGTATTACCATATTTTTCTTTCCATGCAACAGCTTTCTCATAACTAGCTCTGTCCACATAATAAAAAGCACCGGCAACAGTAAACTGACCGATACGTTCTGCTGCTTCTACGGTATATTTCAAAGCATTTACATCAGCCATTTTAAGATCTTTCCATACATTTTGGTAGGAAAAATTGTTGGAGTAATTTATTTGAGGCTTACTTGTTCCTGATCCTTTTTTTGTTGTGATCAGGATAACACCAAAGGACGCCTTTGAACCATAAATAGACGCAGATGCTGCATCTTTTAATACAGTAATAGATTCAATGTCATTTGGATTAACAACCTGGATTGAGGGTATTTCAACATTATCCAATAAAATTAATGGAGAACTTCCTCCTTGTAAAGATCCCAATTGGCCTCTTATTTTAATTATGGGTTCAGAGCCCACTTCGCCACTTGGTATGGTTACACTTAAACCAGAAGCCGCACCCTGTAAACCTCTTCCAACATCAGCTATTGGTCTGCCACCTAAAGTTTTTGAAACATTTACAGTTGAAACAGCACCAGTCAGGTTTCCTCTTC
>CAMPIQ010000247.1 GCA_946886475.1 uncultured Chitinophagales bacterium
CCATAAATAAAAAAACCTTGCATTTGCAAGGTTAGTAGTACCGCGTACGGGATTCCCTGCCTGACTGCGTCACGCAGGCAGGGAACCCGTATCATCACCGTGATTCAATTTCTTTTTGATCCAATTCTTACCAGCATTTGTTTTAAAATATTTTTCCTTCACCCGTGCCTCAGCCCAATTGCTGTGATCCTCCGTATAAATGATCTTCCATGGCATATGGCCCCTGGTAAATCGATTCTTTCCTGAATTATGTTCATTCAATCGCTTCTCTGCATTCAAGGCCATTCCCGTATACCAGGTTTGATCTTTCAAACTTTCAATCACATACACAGTAACCATAAATAAAAAAACCTTGCATTTGCAAGGTTAGTAGTACCGCGTACGGGATTCGAACCCGTATCACCACCGTGAAAGGGTGGTGTCCTAGCCCTTAGACGAACGCGGCTCGTTTTTGGGAGGGCAAAGATAGGCCTGCACCCTTTTGCTTCCAAAAATTAAATAAAAAAATCCCGCCGCTGCAGGTGCAGAAACGGGATTTTTCAATTGGTTTGCCTTTATCAGTTGCCGGCCACATCAAACTTGCGGAAAATGCTTTTCACCGCATTCTGGATCTCCCTGCCGGTAAGGTTGGCACTGTTCACTTCCCCGGTGGTCCATCCCTGCCAAACCGTTTTGTCGGTACGGGTATCGGTCATACTGATGGTGAAAGTACCTTCCCTGATATTACGCTGGTCTGTTTCATAACCCAGGAACCGGGAAGGATAATAAACGGAAACCCAGCGGCGTGTATAGGGATTCCAGATGTACCTGTTGCCTCCCTGTGAATAAACAGGACTGGATTCTTCCCTGGTGTTTCTCTCTACCGTTACATCATAACTTAACAAAACATCAGGTTTGTTTTTTACTTCCTTCCACCCGGTTTTCATCATTTCGGCATCAACCGCTTCCCTGATCCTGCGTTCTGCCAGGTCGGAGAATTTGGTTTTTGTTGAATCATCTTCACCTGTTTTTGATTCGGTCCATGCATAGGTTCTGTAACTGTTGAAATTGACCGTCTGGTCTTTTTCAACATGGGCTACACTGGCACATCCTGCCAGCATCAATCCGGCAAGGGCAGCCACACCCAGTATTCTCAGGCTTTTCATAATCGCTCCTTTTTTATAGAAGACGGGAAAAGAGAGGGAGATATTTTAAAGGAGATGTGAAAGTTGGGGGGAAGCTGTGAGCTGTGAATGCTCGTAGCTCGCAGCTCGCAGCTTCTCCTCTTACCCCAGCCCTACTTCATAATGCTGCTCGGGGATTTCAACATCTGAAAATCCTTTTTTAACAAGCCTGCTTTTAAATGGCACCTGCACATCGTATTCGCCATGAACAAGGAAAAGTTTTTTAACCTTTTGCGGATCCTGGCAGGCCAGCCATTGTGAAAGATCTTCATAATCGCCATGGGCACTCATGCTTTTGATGCCCCCAATTTCCGCATGCACTTCATGCTGAACACCAAAAATGCCCACTTCTTTCGAACCATTGAGCAGCCTGCCACCAAGTGAATTGGGTTCGCAGTATCCGGTCATCAATATACCATTACGACTGTTTTCAATATTGTTACTGATATGGTGCTTTACGCGGCCTGCATCTGCCATGCCACTTGCGGAAATGATCACACAGGGCTCATTGCGGTAGTTCAGCAATTTGGATTCATCAACTGATTTTATGTAACGCAGGCCAGGAAACATAAAAGGATCTTCATCCGAATCCATTACCCGCTGGATGGTTTTATTGAAATAGCCGGGAAATTTTTTTATCACATCGGTAATGGCGGTACTCAAAGGACTATCCAGGAAATAATCAAGCTGTGGCAACCTGTTCTCCAGGCTCAACTGGTTGAATGCATATAGAATTTCCTGGGTTCTTCCCAGGCTGAATGCCGGTATGATCAGTTTTCCTTTTTGTTGAACACAGATGCGCTCTACCCATTCCAGCAAATGATCCACGGAGGTATGCACATCTTCATGCAGGCTGTTTCCATAGGTTGATTCAAGAATAATATAATCGGCCTGTGAAAATGTTTGCGGCGATTTCAGTATCACATCCCGGTACCGGCCCAGGTCTCCACTGAACGTGATCTGCTGCGTTTGATTGTTCTCCGTTATTCTTACATGCACACAGCCACTGCCAATGATATGTCCGGCATCGGTGAACATGGCCTCCACTCCTTCTATCACATCAAACCATTCTCCATACGGCCTTGAATGAAAACTCCGCATGGAAGTTTTTGCATCCTGCAAAGTATATAATGGCTGGATCAGCGGGGCGCCGCTTGCTTTACTTGATTTGTTGTGGTACTTCACATCATTCTCCTGGATCTCGGCGGAATCTTCAAGCAAAAGATCACAAAGCTCCCTTGTGGCATCCGTGCAAAAGATCTTTCCGCCAAAACCCTGCTTCACCAGACGTGGTATCAAACCTGAATGATCAATATGGGCGTGAGACAAGATCATGACATCTACTTCGGATGGTTCAAAACCAAACTCGCGGTTCAGCGAATCGGTATCTTTTCCCATTCCCTGGAACATGCCGCAATCCAGTAAAACCTTTTTGCCATTCTTTAAACTGATCAGATGCTTAGAGCCGGTTACTGTTCTTGCCGCGCCATGGAATGCTATTTTCATAATTGAATAATAAATGGTAAAATGATAATTGCAGAAAGGTACTAAAGCAGTGGTAGCAGAAAAAAAGAAAAATCTTGTTATAATAGCTACCTAAGAAAACAATTGAATGGCGGCGATCGTAATCTTCAACATATTTTCAAACCATTCAGCCAGCCTTAAACGACCAGGTGATCCAAAACTCCGCAACC
>CAMPIQ010000248.1 GCA_946886475.1 uncultured Chitinophagales bacterium
ACTTATATCCGCTCATTTTTAGCGTCTGAAGTTCAGATTCACTGATCTCAGAAACGATGCCGCCATCTTTACTTGTTACAAAATGGTCAATTTCAAGTAGTCCGATAAGATGGCTTCGTGCTGCTTTATCCGCAGGTGCAAATATCTTTACCTGACTGTATTTTTCCTGTGCCAATAATTTATTGGAGATGAAAAAAAAGCAAAAAAGGGCAATTGTTAGTTTGGTAACGGTTTGTCTCATAAGAATTGTAATGTTTAGGAGTTGGTCTAATGATTAATCACAAGCTTTTCATTGTATATTTTCTGATCAATTTTTAATTGAATTGAATAAATTCCATTTGTCAATCGGCTATTTAGTTCTATTGGAACTGTATTTACACCCCGATCCATCAATATATTTTTTGTAAATATTACCCGTCCGCTCATATCCAGTAAGCTTAAGCTGCCTGCAGTTTTTGTTTCACTGTAAATGGAAAGTTTAAAATTTCCTTTATTTGGATTGGGTGATAAACTGATAGCTGAAGTAATAGGAAGATCAATTCTTTTAGACTGGCTGTATTTGATTACACCATCCGGCTGCATCGTTCTCAGCCTGTAATATGATGTTCCGGTTATAGGAGTTGAATCTGTAAAATTATAATCTGATTTACCCGAAGCATACATATAATTGATACTTGTCCAGTTCACCTGGTATTCACTCCTTTCAATTCCATAAACTGAATTATCAATTTCATTCTGCGCATTCCATTTCAATAAAACCCTTTTACCTGCTGTTTTCTGCGCGTTGAAATTAATATACTGACTATTCAGAGGAAGGCTATTGGCCGGCACTCTGTAGTCTTCCACTTCGCCATCTGAATAATATCCTGTTGCATTAGAAGTGCTCATAACCCCGGTTGTAATTCTTATACGCAAATAAGTAAATGATCCCACAGGTAAACTTCCCGTGCCATTTGGCCAGAAAAGCCAAACATTCTGAGGTGAGGCATCAGAACCCACAGTTACAGTGATACCTTCAGATGACTCAAAAACTCCGTCACCATCAAAATCCAACCAAGCCCCGACTGTAGCATTTCCGCCTGTATTATTGAACACAGTTATTTCCGTTAAATAAGAACTAAGCGAAGGATAAAAAGCTGTTACAAAAGGTAAACAATCATCGTGATTGTCGGCATTAGCCAATAAAGACTGCCCCCTTGTTACCCATTCATTATCAAAACTGCCTCCCAATGTCAATAGAGGATTGTATTCATGTACAGCAGGTGCGAGTGCATCAGGATCATATGAAGCGGGAGCATCACCAAAATCTGCCTTCGGCTTGTATGCTTCCGCGGCATCACCCAAACTTGGACTTGCAGGTGTAAACATTGGATTAGAAGTCAAACTTATTTTAGAACCAATGTTACCGGCCTGATCATAAGATGCGATATAAGGTAAGGCCATTGGCATCCCCTGTGCAGTAGAAGGGGAACCTCCGTTTGCATACAATGTATAGACAGTGCCATCCCACCCAACTGAAGGCTGGCCTGGATACCAGGTTGGACTAGCAGCAGCCCCAGGTGCCACGTATTGATTCAATAAATCACCTGTCATCATGTTAATATGATAAATATCACTTTGATTCCTGTAAATAGAAGATACCCCGCTCCTGTCATTTTCAGCAGCGTCAAAATTGTAAAGTATGCCGTCGTTTATTACAAAATCAGCCCAGTCATGCAAAAGACAATTGTCACCTCCCAGATTACCATCAATCGGAACTGCAAATAATTGACTGGCTCTGTATGGAACATTACTTCCATCAAAATCCACTCTCCATATCACCGCTTCACGGCCAGATGTTCTTCCGGAATTTGAAGTTTCAATGCCTAAATACAAGGATCCATTATAAAATGCCCCTGCTCCTGATTCAGATCCGTTGGCATCAATGGATGGTATCCCTATAGTGCCCAAATCATTTAGCACGATGCTTATTGCCTCCGTTTCAAAATCATACTTCATTAATCGGGTAGATCCAGTTCCTGTAAGGCTATATACATAGTAGAGTATATGATTGTATGGATCATATGCCATTGAATTAATTGTACCCAGTCCCGCAGCATCTTCAAATATGAATGTTGTTACTCCTGTAGAAGGGTTAAGCATATAAACACTTTTATCAAAAGCGTGCAGTACATATTCAGATTGACCTGTAAACGGTCTGGAAATATTATAATAGTTAGTTGGAAAACTTCCGGCCGAGCAAGCCAATGCATCTGATAACCAGAAATCGCCAGAAGTTCCGGCAAAAGTTAAGGTGATGGTTTTAACAGGCCCTGCAACCGTTATATTGATTGTTCCATTATTTGAATTATTAGCAATACTTCCAACCAATGAAGAGGTAGCCGATGCAGATGTGGTTCCAGACCCAGTAATAACATGCAATGCTCCAAGATTTGCTTTGGCCATGGTTATATTCTGTGCCACATTAGCTGCATTCCTGGCTGTTACAGTAAGACTTTGGCTGGCATCAAGATCATATGTACTTACCTTAAAATCCCTTACTTCATTCTCAAATGAAAATGTTATTGTTCCATTACCATTAAAGCTTATGTCTGCACCTGTTCCAAATGATCCTGTTTCACCTGTATGGGTAATATTTTCGCCCAGGCTTGCTGCATCTGCAAAATTGTGGGTGATAGTAAGTCTTTGGGTTCCAAACACAAAATGTTGTGTTCTTGCTTCGGCATTGGAGCTCAGATATCCTTGTGATGAAGTATAATTTCCAGTATATATTAAATAATCTAGGT
>CAMPIQ010000249.1 GCA_946886475.1 uncultured Chitinophagales bacterium
TTAATTTACCTCTCTTCTCTGCACTCATATCCGTATAAAATCATAAATTGAATCATTACTCTTATTAACATGGACATCAAAAGAATCAATACAATACGTGAGCTAAAAGAATCAGGCTATCAACCCAGGAAAATCAAAGAAGAGATCAGGAAAAACCTTGTGAAAAAGCTTCAGGATAAAGAAGAAACATTCACAGGTATTATCGGATATGAAGACAGTGTAATACCAGATGTTGAAAGAGCACTGCTCAGTAAACACAATATTCTATTTCTTGGCCTGCGCGGACAGGCCAAAACAAGAATGGCCAGGCAGATGACCGGATTGCTTGATGAATACATACCCGTTATAACAGGCAGTGACATTAATGATGATCCCTTTCAGCCTATTTCAAAATATGCCAGAGATCTCATAAAAGAAAAGGGTGATGACACACCCATAGAATGGCTGCACCGCAGTCAGCGGTATGGTGAAAAACTGGCAACACCCGATGTTAGTGTTGCCGATCTTATAGGAGATATAGATCCCATTAAAGCAGCGAATCTGAAATTGAGTTTTGCGGATGAAAAAGTGATCCACTATGGCATTATCCCTAAAACTAACAGGAGCATATTTGTTATCAATGAATTGCCCGACCTGCAGGCAAGAATTCAGGTAGCCCTTTTCAATATACTGGAAGAAGGTGATGTACAGATACGTGGCTTCAAATTAAGACTGCCACTTGATATACTTTTTGTTTTTACGGCTAATCCTGAAGACTACACCAACCGTGGATCCATTGTAACACCGTTGAAAGACCGGATAGAAAGCCAGATACTTACCCATTACCCAAAATCATTAGAACATGCACTGGCCATTACAGAACAGGAAGCTGATATTGAATTTGACCAGAAAAATAAAGTGGCCATCAGTGATCTGATAAAAAGACTGATTGAGCAGGTGGCTTTTGAAGCAAGAGCAAGTGAATTTGTAGACAAGAAAAGCGGAGTGAGTGCAAGACTCACCATATCCGCATTCGAGAATGCGGTAAGTACCGCGGAACGCAGGTCCATCATCAACAAAGAAAAAAATACACAGGTCTGGGTAAGCGATCTGGTTGGCATCATTCCTTCCATCACCGGTAAAATTGAACTGGTGTATGAAGGAGAACAGGAAGGCCCCTACCAGGTGGCCATGAATCTGCTTGACAGGTCAATCAGGTCGCAGTTTGCACTCTATTTTCCCAATCCTGATACATTGAAAAAAAGGTCACCCCGTAAAGGCGAAACACCGGAGGTAGTTGATAATCCCTACCGCTCCGTGATCAACTGGTTTGACAAAGGCAACCATATCAATTTATTTTTCGGCACCAGTGATAAGGAAAAGATCATTCAATTATATGCGGTGGACGGATTGCATGCACTTGTAAAGAAATATTTTTCACATGTCAATGAAAAAGAAGCCGCATTGCTTATGGAGTTTGTACTCCATGGGCTTGCCTCCTACTCCCTGGTGAGTAAGAAAATACTGGAGACCTCTATTGAGTTTAAAGATCTTATGGGAAGCATGTTGAACATACAATCTTCAGGCGCATATGACGACCTCGATGAAGAAGACCTGCAATAGAGGAGAGCGGAGAAAGAGAGCGGGAGCGAAAAAAAGTGCGGAGAAGAGAGCGAAGGAAGAAGCCCTGCAAAACACTAAATAATATTGACTTCCCTTTCCAGCGTTACACCAAATTTTTCCTGCACCGATTCTATAATATCCTGGCTCAGTTTTAAGATCTCCACACCAGTGGCATTGCCATAATTAACAAGCACCAGCGCCTGCTTTGGATAACACCCGGCATCGCCATCACGATATCCCTTCCATCCGCATTGCTCAATAAGCCAGCCGGCGGCCAGTTTTTTTTGACTGTCGCCAAACGGAAAACCAACGATCCCCGGAAATGCTTTTTGTAACGCATCAAATTTTTCATTTGACACCTGCGGATTCTTAAAAAAGCTTCCCGCATTTCCCGTTTCTTTTGGATCAGGAAGTTTGGAACTGCGAATTTGAATAACGGCATCTGAAATGGCTTTGATACTCAGCTCCTGCACACCCATTTTTTCAAGCTCCTGGCTAATGGCGCCATAACTGGTATTGTAAACGGGTTTTTTATTCAGCCGGCAGGTTACAGAAAGAATTACAAACTGGTTCTTCAGCTTTCTTTTAAAAACACTTTCACGATATCCAAACCTGCAATCTTCAATCGTAAATCTTACGATGGTTTTATCATACAGATGAAAAGCCTCCAGTTCAAAAAACACATCTTTTATCTCCACTCCATATGCACCTATATTCTGCATGGGTGAAGCCCCCACATTGCCCGGAATCAATGAAAGGTTTTCGATGCCCGCATAATTATTATTTACGCAATGCAATACAAATGAATGCCAGTTCTCCCCCGCCCCTGCTCTTACATAAATAAAATCATCGTCTTCCTTTACAATACCAATCCCTTTTACTTCATTTTTAATGACCAGTGCTTCTACATCTTTTGTCAGCAATATATTACTACCACCTCCCAGGATCAATGGCTCAACAATTCCTGCACCCTTGTTAACCGCATTGTGAAAATCCAGTATTTCCTGAAGTTCTTCAACAGAAGAAAATCCGGTGAAAAAGTTTGCCCTTACATCAATGCCGAAAGTATTATAAGGTTTGAGTGATATATTTTCCCGTATGTTCATGATTCAATATAAAATTATTTTTCTGCTG
>CAMPIQ010000250.1 GCA_946886475.1 uncultured Chitinophagales bacterium
CGTCTATATACACTTGAAAATAAAGGAAATACAGGGCTTAATCACTTAAGAATGTCAAATTCATATCCATATATGTTATATGCTTAATGTAAACCAGTTGAATTTCTTATCCTCGCCCCTTTTTTACCGGTGTCTTAACTGGATGCCTGTAGAAATTGCGGTGTGTGTATAAGGCTTTAAATGGGCAAATACGGAAATGGAAGAATTGAATGGCCCGGGACCTTGATGCCGGAATCCTGTCAGCAGTTGGTTCCGCAGGCTTCCGGTAAAATAAATTAACGCTCGCGTGTATTGCCATATTGACATGGGGCAGGATCAATCATCCATGTCGGCGGTTTGGAATTGAGCGAGGCGATGGGCCTGTTGCATGAAATCAAATCAATCAAAATCCTTGAGATAAAATGGAACACAGAATATAGCTTCGGATGTTTGGAGGAGTCAGTCAATTTATGCACCCTTTAAAGATGGACCTGGTAATCTGATTCATTGGAAGATTGGTATGAAGCAGGTAATAAATTCAGATTACTGAACGGAGCAGGTGTTGGTTGAACTTATTTCTACCGGATGATGCCTGGGAGGGAATCGGATGGCTTATCATCCTGGCTATCCCGGATTAAGGCAGTGATTTGCCGGGATCCGTCCAGGGTCAGAATTCCCGGATTAGCCTCACTGCTTGAAAACTAAAAAAGCCCTCATTAAGAGGGCTTCAGCATGATAGATCCGGTAATTATAAACGTATGACCCTTCTGGGGTTACGTATTTCTTTAATGGTTTCAATTTTCCTGCGCAGTTCTTCCGTAGACCTTCTCAATTCTTCCACTGAATGATCGGGTAGTGGATTTGCGGCCACTTCAGATTGAGCACATACCAGTTCATTAGCTTTTTCAAGTTGAACTAATATGGCCTGATAGCTTTTCTGGATGCTGTCGAGCTGGATAAAATTCAGTGCCATATCAAGGTTGGAATTGATCCGATCCAGGTTCATTTCATCATATTGCGCCTTCAGGTTTTGTTCCAGTTTCTTAAAATCCACGGTTTTTTCCAATTCTATCAGATACTCCTGTTTAGCCTTCACTTTTTCCTGCTCACTAAGTACATCAGCTATGCTTTTTTCAATTTCATTCCACTGCAAACCGCTGATCACCTTTCTGGTATTTTCCACGGTTGCCTTTACTTCTTCTTTTTCCTGCTTTGAAAGTGAGGCATCTATATCATCAAGGGCTACGAAAGAGAAAAAATGGCTGTTATTATCCAGCGTCTGAACTGTAAATGGAACCTCCGGTTCTTTATCAATACCTGAAAAAATATTACCTGCTCTTTTCTTTTGGTCTGAGGTAACCGAGGCTATAGCTTCTGTTTTTTCAGTTACAAATTCCTGGTCAGGTGATGCCTTGAACAAAGACCTTTCATTTTCATACAAACTAAAAGGAGAGGACACGGAGGAAAAGGCCAATAGATCTGTATTATGTTTTTTAGTTTCCTTTATGATCAGTACCGAGTTAAAGATCACAATGCAGATCAGAGCAGCCAGCATGCCTCCGAGCTGATTTTTGCGGAATCCTTTTTTCTTTTCCATACCTACAATTTTTTCTATTCTGCTCATCAGAAAGTTTTTACCAGCTGCTCCAAGCGCCAGGGCCTGCCGGTGAATGGAAAGTTTTTCAAGGGTAAGCAGGGCCGTAGCATAACTTACTTTATCGTATCCGTATTGTAATACCAGCTGATCGCAGCAATTTTCCCTTTCTTCTTCCATTGTTCGCATGAACATTTTTACAAATGGATTAAAATAGAGAATGGTATTGATAATGCTGATCATGAAATTAACCAGGTAATCATATCTCCTGATATGTGATAGTTCATGCAACAATATAGCTTCAACCTGCTGTGTGGTCAGGTTGTTCAAAGCAGCTACAGGCAACAGTATGATCGGTTTAAAATACCCAACGGTAAGGGGCGATCTAACCAGCCGTGATGCAAAAACCGAAACTTTTTTTGTTATGCCCAGGTGAGAGGAGATTTTCTGAACAAACAGCCTGTAATTAAAATCAGCCTTGGTCAGTCCATGTTTTTGGATCCGCTGTACAAATTTCCAGTTCTGGTAAAGTTTGTATGAGGGAAATATTAACAGACTAAGATAAGCCAGGGAAGAAGCGATCAAAAGAATATTTAAATAGTTACTGGATTCCCTGATCGTTTTGTCAAAAAAAGCAATACCGGAAACAGGATTACTATTATAATAGATAAAAGTAAATACAAACCAGGCGAAACCGGTGGTGATGGCAAATACAGAAAACTGATATTTTCTATGCGCGGATAATTTGAATAAATGGCTTGCTCCAAGAAACAGGCACCAGAGCAGGGCCATTTGCCAAAAGCTGTTTAAGGTTGCCCAACCTAGCGATTGCAGGAAGTGCGATTGGCTCCAGGTGGCCATAGTTTATTGCTTTTTCAGGTTGTTGATAAGGTTTTGAATCTTCTCCAACTCCTCTGCGGAAACTTTTTGTTCCCCATTGCCCAACGCTTGCAAAACTAATTGTGTTGACGATCCCCCAAAAAGAGAATCGATCATTTTATTTAAAAGGTGTTTTTGGGTCTTTTCACGGTTTACCGCTGCCTGATAAACGTGTGTTCTCATGGATTCATCTCTCTTTACCAGACCTTTTTCATGCATGATCTGCATAAGCTTAAGAGTGGTGGTGTAGCCGACATCCTTTGATTTTGCCAGTTCTTCATGCA
>CAMPIQ010000251.1 GCA_946886475.1 uncultured Chitinophagales bacterium
CCTTTCTCTTTCCCCACCAACAAATTCTCCTTATCCTGTACTCAATCATCCTCTTTATCAACCCCACCGGCAATGGCCTGTTATGCGGCAACTGTATAGCCGATTTGCTTACCTTATAACCTTCCAGGTCTTTTTTAAAATGTTCCAGGAATGCTGCACTGAAGGGATACGAAAGCGAGATATGTTTTGCATATGCGCTGTAGTAGATCAGATAACCCTTGTATTTGAAACAGGGTATCTGGTAACTGATGGTTTCTTCTATCACCGGTACTACCTCATGAATAATTTTTCTTATGGCTTGCATTCTTTCCAGTACTTCTCCTGAAAAAGCCTGGTGGTACTGGTCAATGGTTTTGTAATCCGTCTTTGCCATTTATTAAAATTAAAATAGTCCAGGTCCAGGGCATTTTAAAATTAACTATATCTCAGGCGAAGCTTTCCTGCATTGTAACGTTGCCCTCCTTTTGCCTGCCATAGGCATGATGCATTTTGTTCTTATTAAAATAAGACAGGCCCAGTATCACCATGATTCCCACCGGCAAAAGAATAAATCCAATATTCCCGTCAACAACAGCATGACTGATCGCAGCAAATAAAAGGTTGAATGTAAGTCCCGCATAAGCCCACTCCCTTACCCGCACCGGTACAGCAGGCAGCAAAATGGCCAGGGCGCCCAGGAATTTAAAAACAACAAGGGCGTTGGCAAAATAATCAGGATAGCCAAGTGGTTTGGTGCCTACATTGGTGTATTCCGGAGCAAATAATAAAGTGCTGAGGGGCATGATGCCTTCAAAAAGGAAAATAAAAATGGTGCATACCCAGAAAATAATTTTTGTCCTTTTCATTTTAATTGATTTTAAAGTAAATAATCAGATCCAGTGGATACCGGTATTGTAAACCAGGTTTACCAAAGGATCGTAGTTTCCCTGGAACAATAGCTCCGGCACTGTCAACCGGTTGATAGTGTTGTTCTTTCGCTGATGGAGGCAATGGCACCAGGTTCTTTGTCATTGATTATAATGTTGACGACACAAAAATCAACCATGATCAGGAAAATGTCGCTGTATGAATGCGACAAGTTGAGGGGGTAAAATGACAAGGGAAGAAATACACAAATGGCAGGCATTGATTACACGCATGTGGTTTTGCAACCGGTCATTGGACCCTTCGTACAAATCAGGGCCTGCCTTTTGCGATTTCCAATTGCCGGTTGCTGTTCTATAGTGTAGACATTACTATTGTTTTAGGATCCTTGTAGTATGCTTTCCTCTTCCCTTATCATAATTCACTACCACATGGTAGATCCCATTGGCCAGTTCTTTAATATTTACCTGCACCTGGTTGTTGCCGGGAAGCAGTGATTGCTCCTTTATTTTTACCAGCTTTCCCCTGCTGTCGTAAATAGATACCTGTGCTTTTGTGTTTTCACTGACATCCATAGAGATCATTACGCTTTCAGTTGCGGGATTGGGCCAGATATTCCAGTTCACATTTCCTGTGCAACCGGCCATCACCAGCATGCTGTATTGGATGGAGCCATCCTGGTCCAGCTGTTTGAGCCGGTAAAATTTTCTACCGTTACCCAAATCCCTAAAAGAATAATTTTTGGGCGTGTTGCTATTGCCAGATGCAGTTACGATACCAAGGGTTTGCCATTCCGTGCCATTACCGGATGACTGCACTTCAAAATGATGGGAATTGAATTCCTGCGCTGTGGTCCATGTAACCAGGGCGCCCCCGTTTTCGCATCTAACATTCAATGTTGTGATATGAACAGGCAGTGCTGCGCCCGTACCTGCCAGCGTCCACCTTGAAAAACTGTTAATGCCCTGCAGTTCCACAAAATTACCTGCTTCATTTCTCAGGGTCATGCCTTCGTTTGTCCATAACTGTTGGTCGGACGATCTTTGGAATGCCAGCGCGGATTCGATATGATTATCCAGCTCTGATTGCAGATAGTGAAAACGAAGCGTTGCAGCGAGTGCATTGTTGTTGGCCGGCACGATATCAAAAAAACGCCGGATAGATGTTTGTCCGGGGGCAATTTGTTGTATACTATGGCCACGGCGAATGGCGGTCTGTCCGAGGTTTTGCGATGAACTGATCACCGCGCCCAGGTTGCCCGGGTTGACCAGCTGTGGGTTATTCAGTTGCATGGATAATTGTACAAAGCCTCCATTCAATCCGGTGATATAGCTGTTCTCCGATTCATTGTTCAGTGTTGCATTTCCGAGCAGCGTGATGGTCCGGTTGTTCAGTTCAATTTTTCCTGTAGTGAACCAGATCCCCGTTCTGACATTGAAATTATTTTCCAGCACTAATAACCCGCTTTCGGTTTTGGCTATCTCCAGCTGGTCGAAACCGGTAGTGCCATTTCCTTTAATAGTATTGATAGCATTTCCTGTAAACACCACCCTTCCCTGCCCTGCCGCAGGGTACAATGTGCCATCGTTATGGAGATCCAGGTTGCTGATGGTGAAGGTTACATTGGAATTAAGTGAAACCGTTGTGCCCTGCTGTATGAAAAGGGTGTTCTGGCCATAGGCATTAAAGACGCAGGCCATGGCCATAGCAGCTACTTTGAATTGTTTGAGTTGATGCATGATCAAACTATTTTATTTTTTGTGGAAGCTGTTTTAATGATTTTATTTATTTAATTCAATTGATATTTATAACTTGTTTGTGTACTTAATATGCTATTGAAGCAAAGCGCGGTTTGATC
>CAMPIQ010000252.1 GCA_946886475.1 uncultured Chitinophagales bacterium
CATATAATAAGAATAGTTAAGGGATAAATGACCGGTTCTTCAGATAAGACAAGGAATGCCGAAGAGAAGGAAAACATGATCAACATCCAAAATATTTATCATACAAGCACTTCTTCAATCTGCCTGAAACCCTGTTCCGAATCCAGTTTCTCCCAAAGTATTTTGTAAATGGTTTCTGCTACCGGTATATCGGCAAAGATTTGCTTATTTATATTATATATGCATTTCGAAGCATAGTATCCTTCCGCCACCATATTCATTTCCAATTGTGCAGATTGCACACTGTATCCTTTTCCTATCATGGCTCCGAAGGTGCGGTTGCGGCTGAACAGTGAATAACAGGTTACCAGAAGGTCGCCCAGATAAACTGAAGCTGCGTAATTGATATCCTTTTTATGTGTAAGCGGATGAGTGGTTTTGTGTTCACCAACCACCATGTGTTGCGCGCCAACCTTTCTTAAAAAGCCAGCCATTTCATCCGCACTATTTGCGATATATACACTAAGAAAATTATCTCCATATTCCAGTCCATGTGCAATACCTGCTCCGAGGGCATAAATATTTTTGAGTACGGCAGCATATTGAACGCCGAGAATATCAGTATTGATGATAGTATTGATATAACTATTTTGAAATAGGGATGCAATGTTACTGGCTGAGGTTTCATTGATCCCTGAAAAAGTGAGGTAAGATAATTTTTCACCGGCCACTTCTTCTGCATGACAGGGGCCCATTACGGTAAAATAATTTTCAAGGGAGAGACCATATTTTTTTTGTAAATGATCATTCAATAAAATATCCGGCCCTGGCACCAGTCCTTTGATAGCCGACAGTATCTTTTTATTTTTTAAAAGACCGGCATTTAACTGATCAAGTACTGCCTGTATATATGCTGAAGGCACAGCAAACACCAAAAGATCAGACTTTTCAACAAGTTTCTGAACATCATCATAGAGATCAAGTAATGTTACATCAATATAGGCTGAAGGCAGGTAATTGGGATTATGGCCCCTTTTCCTGATCTGATCTATAGATGCTTTTTTCCTGATCCACCAGTTCACCTTTTGCTTGTTGTCAGTAAGGATCTTAACCAAAGCCGTAGCCCAGCTTCCGTTTCCTATTACACCTATGGTCATTTGTTCATGTATCAATACAGCTCCTCCTTTGTTACCACTTTCACCGCATCGCCGTGTTTTAATTTACTGGTTACTGCATCATATGGTGCCGTTACAACTGTTTCGCCCTCCTTCAAACCCGAGAGCACCTCATAATAATTCATGTCCTGGATTCCGGTTGTTATCACCCTTTTCTCAACTTTATTTTCATTGTTGATCACAAAAACCACTTCTTCCAGTTCTCCACTCACTACCACCACTTCCTCATTTTCATCAGAAGAATTTTGCTTTTCTTTTTTCCGGTCATCAAGCGATTTATCACTTCCCTTTACTCTTGTTCCTACTGCGGCTATGGGAACTGCCACCACATCAACACTTTTTCTGGTTTTGATATCGGCACTTGCATTCATTCCTGGCCGGAACGGAAAACTTTTTGGCCTTGATGGATCCAAAAGGTCGCGGTATGAGGAAGGTTCAAGCCGGATGCGCACTTCATAATTGGTTACATCGCCGGCTGCCATAGCCCCATTGGAACCGGATTTAATAGTACTGCTTGCGATCTGTGTCACTACTCCTTTAAATTTCCGGTTATTGTAGGCCTCAATCTCAACGTCGGCAGAATCTCCTATATGCACTTTCACAATATCATTTTCTCCCACATCAACCCTTACTTCCATATTACTCAGGTCAGCTACGCGCATCATTTCCGGACCAACGCTAAAGCTGTTACCTGATACCCGTTCTCCTTTTTTTACGCTCAAAGAAGAGATCACCCCATCCATGGGTGCCACCAGCGTGGTTCTGCTTAAGTTCTTATTGGCAGCTTCCAGGCTGGTTCTTACACTTTGCGTATTTGCCTGAAGACTTCTTATATTTTGCAGGGCTGCATTGTATTGCGACTGCGTAGTTCGTACAGTTGTTTCGTATTGTTCCAGTTCAGCTTTGGAAATTACTTTTTCATCAAACAATTTTTTATTCCTGTTATACACCTGCTTTGCCTGGTCAAGCTGGGCTTTGAGTGATTCCAGGCCTGCCTGGCTGTTAGCTACCGTTGCCTGGGATTGTATAACTCTTGCTCTGGCTTCATCACGCTGTGATGCATATATATCAGCATATATCCTTGCCAATACCTGTCCCTTTTTTACACTGTCTCCTTCCTGTACATTCAATTCCGTTATCTCACCCGACACATCAGAACTGATCTTTACTTCAACCTCAGGATAAACTTTACCCGGAGCGTTTACGGTTTCAATAATGGTTGTGCGTACGGTTTTTTCAGATGTCACCTTCATCAGATCTCCCGAACTGCCGCCTATCAGTTTAATAACTATAAAGATCACCAGTAAAATGGCCACAACGATCAATATCCATTTAACTTTCCTGTTCATGCTTTTTTTGTTAAGGATGATGGATAATGGTTCCTGTTCATAATGTGCTGCTTATTTAATTATTAAAATTGTTATCCGTTATATTGTATTTAAGGTACATTGGCCAAGCCAGTGAATACCTGTAATAGCTGTCTTTATAACTTCAGTCCCTGCCCTTTATAAAATTCAAGCAATTTCATTTTGAAAACATAAT
>CAMPIQ010000253.1 GCA_946886475.1 uncultured Chitinophagales bacterium
TCAAATTTTTCTGCATACTTCATCAACCTTACTTTTTCGGTTTCCTCCGTGGTATAAGCCAGGTATTCCTCCATCGATACTTCTGTCCGGTAAACTTTACTTAAGATCCCACCCAGGGAAATAAATACTTCCTTGTATTTTTTTGTTGGATCATTAGCCTTGTTGATGGAAAGAACCAATGCCTTTTCTTTTTCCGTCAGACCAAGCAGTTCCTGGATCTGGTCAAATTTGTTCTGGTACTTACTTTGATCAAGCAGAATTTTACAATCACTGTTATTGATAATGGCCTGCTTAACTACCGGGCTGCTGATAATATCTTCCACTTCCTGGGTAACGACTACGGCTTCTCCAAAAAATTTTCGTACCGTTTTAAAAAGATATTTGATGTATTCCGCCATACCTTCTTTGGCAATAGCTTTCCAGGCTTCTTCTATCAGGATCATTTTACGGACCCCTTTTAATTTGCGCATCTTGGAAATAAAAACTTCCATGATGATGATCGTAACTACCGGAAATAATATGGGATGATCTTTTATATTATCCAGTTCAAAAACAATGAGACGGACATTCAGCAGGTCCAGGTTATTTTGGGCATTCAGTAGATAATCAAATTCTCCTCCTTTGTAATATGGACGAAGCACAAATAAAAAGTTTGTGATATCAAAGTCTTTTTCTTTCACTTTATCCGCCAGCAATACATGTACAAAGTCTTCCTGCAGGAATTCATAAAAACTGTTGAAACAAGGAAAAACGGATTTATTTTTTTCAAGCTTTTCATAATATAACTGTAATGCGTTGGACAACGCTACATATTCAGAGCGGTTAAAGTTTTCATTGTCTTTTTTCCACAGGGCCAGCAATAAAGTTTTAATACTTTCTTTCTTTTCGGTATCCAGTGAATCACCATCAGCAATATAAAAGGGATTAAAACGAATAGGGTTGGTTTCATCATAAGTAAAGTAATACCCACCAACCATTTCACAGAGTCCTTTATAACTGTGTCCCACATCCACCAGTACAATATGGGTTCCCTGTTCATAATAAGATCTCAGCATATGATTGGTGAAAAAACTTTTACCGCTTCCCGAGGGTCCCAGGATAAATTTATTCCGGTTGGTAATCACTCCGTTTTTCATGGGTTCATCCGATATGTCAACATGTATGGGTTTACCAGTTAACCTGTCACCCATGCGGATGCCAACAGGCGATACGGAACTCCTGTAATTGGTTTCCATGTTCAGAAAACAGCATGCCTGTTCACCAAAAGTGTCAAAGCTGTCATTCATTGGAAAGTCAGCTGCATTACCCGGTATGCCTGCCCAGAATATTTGCGGTGCCCCCGACAGCTCCTGCTTCGGTACCGCGTCCATCTGGGACAGGGCTGATGATACCAGGTTTCTTACCTCTTTCAAATCTTCTTTTTTTTCAGTCCAAACCAAAATATTAAAATGAGCCTTAACCGGTAGTCTTTGCTCAGCGATGGCTTCGTTTAAGAATGCATTGGTGGCATCCCTTGAAATGGCATTCTCCCTGGAATAAGCACTCAGGCTTTGCAGCCTCAGTCTTTTGCTTTCCAGTTTCTGAATTGTTTTCTGGGGATCATCAATAAAAATATACTGGTTGTAAATATGGTTGCAGGGGAGCAGCTGGCCTAACGGTGATGCAAAACCGATACTGAATTTGGTTTTATCTGTAGAGTACTTATCGTAATTCACTCTCGAACCGCAGTAGGATGGAAGATCCGCTGCATCTGATAAGGTAAATAACTGGCCATGCTGATGGCCAACCCGGATACCATTGTCAAAGCATATATCATGCAATAAATAATTCGATTCAAGAGGTTGCAGATTAAGGTACCTTTCTACTAAACCACAATACCTGTTGTTGCCACTGAGTTGTTCGTTTGTTAATCGCTGCATGCTCACAAGTCCGCTGTCTTCCATGATCCTGGCAAACTGCCCCGCATTATCAAAAAACTCCTGTAACAAATGCGGGTTCAGGGACTCTTCCGGCACAATATTTCTTCTTAATAAATTGGAGAATAAAGAACTCCCTGGTTTCCTGTTTGCCGGTGTTTTGGTAAGCATGATAAAACACTGGTGATCCAGGTATGGCCTTTCATGAAAGAATCGTTCACTGCTTCTTGAAAGAAAACTTTTATCGCTTCCTGAAAAATCGGCAACATATTTTGTTTCGGTGAACCAGTCCTGTTTGTGAAACACCGTATGATGCGATAGCATTTTTATCGCCTTGATCCAAACCTGGTGCATAGCTTCGTAATCCTGGTCAGACATGGTAAACAGCTCCGGTAGTGTGACTTCATAAGCCAGTGTCACATCGCCTTGTTTTGATAAAATGCAATCATGTTCCACTGCGAGTATGGGAAGTATATCTTTTAATTTTTTTTCCATAACTGGGTGAAAACTTTTCTTGAATAACTTTTTACCACTTTGGGAATACTTCTTTTAGCCAGTGCTTTCATCATTCCATGTTCCCCGTATTTATGACTGAGCCGGTATACATGAATAAATAATCCGGTACCAGAGATGGCAATGATGCCCAGGCATAAGAAAGTATTCAGACCAGATATATAAAGTATGGCGAAGAGAATCAGCAAACCTATTAACCCGCCCATCAGGTACCATATATACTGTGCCTTCAAACCCTTAAATTCAATAGG
>CAMPIQ010000254.1 GCA_946886475.1 uncultured Chitinophagales bacterium
CTTTTTATTCAATTACTCTTTCTGTTATCATTTATTACAATCAAAAAACAATTCTGAATTTTTTACAACAAGGCTAACAGGCGCTACGCATTTACTGTCCGATTCCAATTCCACCGCCGTCAGATTTTGCTCTTTTTGCTTCTTCTTCCGCACCTGTAGTACGGTTGCGGGCTGCCTTTATCTGCGCACTTCCGAAGCGAAAAACAAAATTCAGTTTGAATTGCTGTGCATCCCATGTACTGCTGAACTCTGAACGCTGTCCTGCAAAGTTGGAAACGCCCCTGAACTGCATGGACCCGAACACATCGCTCACGGAAGCCTTAATGGTTCCCTTTCCATTCATCACCTGTTTTTGAATTCCTGCGTCTACACTCCATAAAGACCTTCCTTCAAAACTTCCCATGTAAACAGTTGGTGCATTATAGAAACCACTTAATTCTGCGGTCCATGTTTTTGTTTTTCCAAATTTCAGGCTGTTCTGCGCAAAGAAGCTAAACCCGACAGCATCAAGATCCACCTTGCGGCCTTCACCAAAATCTGCTTTGTATTTAGAATAATTGGTGCTCAGGTTTCCAAATAAACTGTAGTTCTTATACATGAATGGATAACTGATGTTCAGGTTGATGATATCCTGCGTTGCCAGGTTTCGTTTTGATATGAATGATTTGGATATTTCTGCCGTATCTATCAGTTGAACAAACATATCTTTCACATGGCTATAGTTCAACGTTGTATTCAGCTTGTATTTATAAGTGTGTGTGATACCAAAGCTGTTGGTGTATTGAGGACGCAGGTTGATATTGCCTTTCTGAAATGTATATTCATCCAGCTTGAATTCAAAAGGATTCATATCCTGGTAAACAGGCCTGTCAATGCGCCTGCTGTACGTAATACTCAGCTGGCTCATTGGATTTTTATTGAATGTAACGGCGGCACTGGGAAACAGGTCGGTATAATTACGATGGAAGGTTGAATCATATTTTACATAGCCACTACCGTTATTGCGTTGTCCTTCCGAAATACCTTCGGTATTGGTATTCTCCAAACGCAAGCCAGCCTGTATCATAAATCCTTTAAAAGGACGGTTATAATTTACATAGGCTGCGTTAATGTTCTCCCTGTAATTGAAAAGATTGCTCCGGTCCCTGTCAAGCTGCATTGAAGATCCAAACACATCATAACGCTGGAAGTCATTATCGGTTTTGATAAGGGCTGTTTTTCCTCCGAATCCTAGCTTACCTCCTTTAAAATTCTGTTCCCAGTCAGCTTTGAATGAACTGATGCGGATCTCAGAAGGCGACAACATCCTGTAAATAACAGAACTTGTAATGGTCTGCTCAGTTGCATCATAGTAGAAATTAGGCTGGTACTGGTCATTGTTGATATCGTATGTGCCATGGTCTGCATTCAGGTTGAGGCTTTTCCCATCGGCACTATTATATGCATAATTCAAATTAAGATTCAAATTATTTCTTTTCATTTTACTACTGTTATCCGCAACAAGTACACGGTCAACAATGCCGGGTGGTATATAGGAAATAGGCGTGCGGGAATAATTATTAAATGTTGGATTAGCAATGGTTCCGTTTACCATAGCCCCGACCGTGCTTTTCTTATTTACAAAAAAATCAACTCCTGCTTTATAATTATGTGCGCTCATGTCCATATTCACCTTGCTTTCCTGTTCAAACAAAGTATCCAGCAACGACCTTTTGATCTTCATGGTTTGCCGCATCCTGCTCTGGTTGGTATTGTAATTACCGTAAATATTCATGTTCCTGTTACGGTAGTTCAAAGCAAATCCTGCATTGTATTTTGGATAGTATCCAAAATTGACCCCGGCGTTTACAGAACCATTGGTACCAAGGGATTTATTTTTCTTTAAACGGATATTAATGATCCCTGCATTACCGGCTGCCTCGTATTTTGCTGAAGGGTTCGTGATCAGCTCAATGGCTTCGATGTAGGATGATTGAATTGATTTTAGATAATTGGCAAGGTCCTGTCCGGCAAGTGGCGTGGGACGGCCATCAATATAAACCTGAACCCCGTTTTTTCCGGCAAGGCTGAGGTTATCATCTTTATCAACAAGCACTCCGGGAGATTTGCGAAGCAATTCCATTGCGTCGCTACCTACCGCATTTACAGTACCCTCTACATTCAGGATGGTCTTATCGGCCTTTACTTCAACCATTGGCTTTCTTGCCGTGACCACAATATTTTCCATACTGGATGCCGCTTTTACCATTTTAAGTGCGGGAGCGGAAACATCGCCTGTCCCTGAAAATGTAAATGGTGCCGAAACAGATGGCTGATAACCAACAAAGCTTGAGCTCACCCTGTATTGCCCTGCCGGCATTCCTATAAAATGGTACTGGCCATTTTGATTGGTAACTGCCAGCTTGATCACTGCTGTGCCGGTATCTTTCAAAAGGCTTATGGTGGCCCCGGCAACTGGTTTGCCTTCGGCATCCATGGCGGTTCCTTTTATTTGCTGCGCATGAACCTGAAAAGCGGTTAAAGCTGAAACCATCAGCAGGATGATACCTCTCATAACTTTTGGTTTTCGTATTGAAAATTTATTCCTCATATTAATTTGATGGCCCAAACTTATAACCGGGAATATGCAGAATTAAAAACGTTATACGAAGAGGGGATTTGAAAGGACGAAGAAGGCT
>CAMPIQ010000255.1 GCA_946886475.1 uncultured Chitinophagales bacterium
TTGATGCCCAAACTTTCTTTATCTGCCGGGAAGGATGAAGGTTTAAATAAATTTTCTTTTCACAGAGTGCTTTCTTGTAATATCCGGGTTGCTTTACCCGATGATGAAATAAAAGGGGTCGGGTGGCCACAACGAAAAGAAGTATGCATTAACGTTATAAAAAAATATAAAGCAGATATTATATGCCTGCAGGAAGTATTAAAGGTGCAGGCTGAGGATTTTATAAAAGCATTTCCAAAATTCCAGTTATTTGGTTTTGATGGTCCTGAAATGGATGCACATAAGGAAGGTTATCATGGAATTGCCAAGAATCCCATACTGTTTAATAAAGAACGTTACAAGTTGTTGACAGCAGGCACTTATTGGCTGTCGGAAACACCATTACTGGCAGGTAGCAAATCATGGGATACGGCCAGAGCCCGTCATGCCAACTGGGTCAGACTTAAAGACAAAAAAACAAAAAAAGAATTCAGGGTGGTCAATCTGCACCTGGATCATGTTTCAAATGAAGCTAAAATACAACAGGCAAAAATGGTCGCAACAGAAAGTGCGCAGTATATGCCAGACTTTGTGCAACTGTTAGCAGGCGATTTTAATACGCGTTTTGACAGCCAGGTTTTGGAATCACTACGGGCTACGGGTTGGAAAGAAAGTTATGAGACTATTTATGGCAAAAATGAAGCTGGCTTTACCGGTCACGAATTCCAGGGAGTTCATTATGTAAAAGGTCCTTCAAAAGGCAGGATTGATTATATCTGGTACAGAGGGAAAGTAAAACCGGTAGAAACGCAGATTATTAAAGATGCTGTCAATGGAAAATATCCCAGCGACCATTTTTTTATGAAAACTGACTTTATTATAGAATAATATGTTCAATATGATTAAAAGGATTTTAAGTATCGCAGTTCTGTTCTTATTCTCTGTATCATTTTCTTATTCACAGCATAAATACCAAAAGCCTTCACTGGAACAGGAGGGATCGTGGTCTTTGATTATGATCCCTGATCTCCAGAATTATGCCAAATGGAACAGGAATCAACCGCTGATGGATCTGATGATGGCTTGGGTTGTTGATAACATCGATTCATTAAATATCAAGATGGTAATGGGAATGGGGGACCTTGTACAAAACGATGAAAAAATCACAAATGATTATGATGGTGACCAGACTACTTACAGCCAGTGGCAGGCTGTTTCAAAAGCATTTGCCAGGCTGGACGGAAAAGTGCCTTATATAGCCGCTACCGGTAATCATGACTACAGTATTGACCCGGAGGGAAACCGTCAGTCGCATTATAGCGAATATTTTACTGTTGACAGGAATCATCTGAATCAAAAACTTCTAGTTCAAAATTCAAGGAATGAACAGGGGAAGCCGACATTGGAGAATGCTGCTTACGAAATAAAGGGATTGAATGGTAAGGACTACCTTTTCCTGACTGTGGAATATGCACCAAGGGATACTGTTTTATCATGGGCTAAAAAGGTTACAGCACTGGAACAGTATAAAAATCATCGGGTGATTTTGTCCACACACCAATATATCAATGCTAAAGATTTACATACCGGTGGTGAGGTCTCATGGCTATACTGGGAGCCTTATAACATCAATAATCAGATCCAGAAATCTCCCCGGGTAAAACTTCCTGGTGCCAATAATGGCAAGGAAATCTGGGAAAAGCTGGTGCAGCCTTCATCAAATATTGAGTTGGTTTTATGTGGTCATATTTCGGGAGAAGGCTACAGAATGGATAAAAATCATGTTGGGAAACCCGTACATCAAATCCTCTTTGATGCTCAGTCAATGGGCGGTGGCCACCGGGATGGGAATGGTGGTGATGGCTGGTTGCGCATACTGGAGTTTTTTCCTGATGGAAAAACGGTTAAAGTAAAAACGTTTTCTCCTCTATTCGGGATTTCACCGTCCACCCAACAATATGCATGGAAAACAGATGCGCGAAATGAATTCATCATCAAGTTTAAATAAATAAGACTTCCCTATGAGTCATATCCCAAATAAATATTTCTATTCCAACACTAATAAGCCATGAGGAATTCTATGATGCAGCCAGACCATAGTTTCATATTAAATCGATTAGGTATCCCGCGTCAACTGGCCTGGGGTTATCTGGGCATACTTATATTTATGATGGGTGATGGTATGGAAGTGGGCTGGCTAAGTCCTTATCTTATTGATAGAGGAATGAGTGTTCAGCAAACCGCTTCCTTATTTACTGTTTACGGAATTACCATTGCCATTTCCTCCTGGTTCTCCGGTGTGCTGGCTGAAACATGGGGTCCCAGGAAAACCATGTTAATTGGATTGGTCCTATACCTGTTGGGTACAACCGGATTTATCGGGTTAGGAATTGAAACACTTGATTTTCCCATAATGCTGGCAACATATGCATTGCGCGGATTCGGATATCCCTTATTCGCATACTCATTCCTGGTATGGATATCTTATGTAACACCGAAGAGGATGCTCGGACGTGCGGTGGGATGGTTCTGGTTTGTATTTACCGGTGGTTTAAACGTATTAGGTGCATTTTATTCCACCTGGGCTATTAAGGAATTGGGGCATATATATGCCC
>CAMPIQ010000256.1 GCA_946886475.1 uncultured Chitinophagales bacterium
TTAATACATAGGTTAATGATCAGGTAAGTTAATTTATCTATTTCCAAGCCTATGATTTTTTTATCTGAACCTACGATAATGGTTGAGCGTATTTATGGGAGAAACAACAGGCTTTTCTGTTTTTTTCATCCTAATTTTGAAAATGCTGATTTTGAAAACCCTCTTTTATACTCTTTTTTCTCCTTTAACCTTATAGTTTATGGCAAAAGATCTTCTCAAAGGCTACGTAGACGTGGAAACACACAAAGGCATCACAACCATAGAATTCTTTCATCCACAAAGCAATTCGCTCCCGCACAGCATACTTGATGAACTTGCAAATGAGATCCATGATGCTGGGGCAGATAAGGATACCCGCGTGATCATCTTAAAATCCGGAGGTGAAAAAGCATTTTGTGCCGGGGCATCATTTGATGAACTTTCCCGGATAGATGATCCCAAAAAAGGTTTTGAATTTTTCAGCGGTTTCGCCAATGTTATCAATGCCATGCGAAGATCGCCCAGACTGATTATTGGCCGCATCCAGGGTAAATGCGTTGGGGGTGGCGTAGGTCTGGCTGCAGCAGCTGATTATGCCATTGCAGTTGAAGGCGCTGATATCAGATTGAGTGAACTGGCTGTGGGTATTGGGCCGTTTGTAGTAGGACCGGCCGTACAAAGAAAGATCGGACTCTCAGCATTTTCACAATTAGCCATAGATGCTGCCTCATGGCGCAAAGCCGAATGGGCAAGAAGTAAAGGACTTTATGCTGAACTACACGATTCTGTTGATGGCATGGAAGAATCAATTCGCCGTCTTGCAAACCAGCTTGCACATTCAAGTCCTGATGCCATGTCCGAATTAAAAAAAATATTATGGCAGGGCACTGAGGACTGGGATGAATTTTTAATTGACCGGGCTGAGATCAGCGGCAGGCTTGTACTGAGTGATTTTACAAAAAAAGCTATTGCCGGTTTCAAATCAAAAACCAGTTAAGAAAAAGGCGGCCGCGGCCGCCTTTTAAAATGCTTCTACTCAAGAATGATCAGCTTAGTGGTTGCACTGATCTTTTGAAGTTCATTATCTGTAAAGAGCCTGCAGAAATAAATTCCCTTCCCAAGTTTAGATCCGTCAAAATTCACAACATGTATGCCTGCCGGCTTATCCGCATTCACCAGAACATTTAATTCTCTGCCAAGAAGATCATAGACCCTGATTGAAACCTTGCTGGCAACCGGAAGACTGTATTGAATTTTTGTTCCTCCTTTGAATGGATTGGGGAAATTAGCCAGACCAAATTGTGCAGGTAATACATTTACCGTATGTGCAGGATTAACTGAGCGCTCTGCAGCACATGGGCCAGCCTGATCTCCATGTCTCAAATGCGCATCTAATGCATTCTGACTGATGCAGAGTGTTTGTCCTTTATGGCAAACCAGTACTTTATCGTTTCCACCATCTAAAGGATCGCAATCCATTTCATCAGGCACTCCATCATTGTCGTCATCCAGATCACAAATATCACCACTTCCATCTCCATCGCTATCTGTTGAAGGTTCAAAATTGTAGGTGTCCTCATCAAATGTAAATGCATCAACTGCAGTAGAAAGCCCTGGATTACCTGAACCCTGATTGATCCCTACTGCAAGAATTGTTGCATCCGGATTATTGGCAACAATTTCCGCCCAGGTTTTATCGCAACCAGCCGTAGCACCGGCACACTGACCATTAATGGGCTGGGTAGACCACCAGATACCTTCCATGGCATTCCAGGTTTGCCAGGTTCCGCTAACTACCATTCCATCTCCGGGATTATAAACAGGTTCATACACCAGTGTGCTAAAACCGCCCGGATCTGAACCATTATAATCTATCTGAACATTCAGGGCTGCAACCTGCTGTAAATTCCCTGTAACACGATATGTTGAATACATGATGGCATCAATGTCTGCAATGCTTTTTCCAACATGATCATAATTAAATAAAAATGCTTTTTCTGAACCCAGCACTGTGGTGAGCAATAAACTTCCGCAGCCTAAAGGAGCGGGAGCAGGTCCGCTGATGAATGCAATGGAAGATGGAGGCGTGCCCGTTCTTGTATAACCCACCCAGTTATTGGTAGGGGCAGTATTTTCAGGCTGACGGGTAATGTCCGACTCAGTAATAACAGTCTGGGCATTTGTGCTGTTTGAAAAACAAAGCAATAATAAAGAGACGGCAAAAACAGGCAACGAGCTGCCTGGTAGAATTTTTTTCATAATCGAAGTTTTAGTTTATTAGATAATTAACAGAACCAGATTATGATACGGAGTGAGAAAGGTTTGTTCAATGGAGCTTAAGAAGGTATCTTAAATATAAAAAATATGTTTTAATAAAATTCATGCAATTTTTGTTGAGGTCAACTTTTGCTGAACATGGAAAATTAAAACATTAATCCTCAACACTAAACCTGTTCCCTTAGAAGAAAAATTTTTAATTGCAGAATATAAAAGTCAACCTGTTTGTGGCTGGCCGACCATGAAATTATCCTTTACAGAGGTGCCAGGCCATGAACTTTGAACTTTAGCAACCTTCATCATACATTACAC